>QMVM01000050.1 GCA_003661105.1 Methanosarcinales archaeon
CTGAGCTTCCGCTTGATCCCGCTAAAGAGCCCGCCTTTCATCTTTGCCTCCATCCGCATGTTCGGGCTCATGTGGTTCATCGCTCCAGCTTCGGCGTACACAATCTCGTTTCCATCCAGATGCAACGTGACAATCTGCAAGTTATCCCCTGTGATCTCATATCTCATGGTTACCACCGATTGAATATATGCGGGTCAAGACGTATAAATGTAATCGGTGGAGATCGGAGACTTTCAGATGCTGTCTGATGAGGGTGAACATGTACGGTCAAGTAAACTGTGCGCAGCTTCCAACCCATAAAGGTTCACGTCACCCGGGGTGCGTCACCCGGACACTCCAAAAGTGGAATCGCGCTCGATCCAGTCACCATCGCTGTCAGTATCGCTCCCGTCGGTTCTCCGCTGCCACGATATCCCTTCTGTCGAATGCGTGTATCCGATGCTGCTGTCGACCTCCTCGCCATTATGGTACAAAAGCACCTGCCCGCCGTCGTTGTCAAGTTGTATCTTTGTCGTCAGGTAATAGCCATACGGCTCGATGGTCGTGCCTGTGGGAATGTTGTATGTAGCACCATCCTCGTTTTTGAGAACCCATCCGCCGATATCGACCGGCTCATCGCCGCAGTTGTACAGTTCCATAGTCTCGTTTCCACGATCCGTACCTATGGGGTTTGGCATCAGTTCGTTGATCACGATCTTCGGAGTAGGCGAGGGCGTGAGGGTAGGAGTGGGGGTTGGCGTAGCGGTGGATGTGGGCGAGGGTCCGGGTTCGCCAGAACTAACGACCGTCAGGACGAAATCCTGCTCTGCAAGATTATCGGACGGATCCCTGCATTTCACACGGACGCTGTATGTTCCGACCTGAAGCGGATTGTCCGGATCGAATGAAGCGCCCAGCCCGGATCCGCCACAGGTGATGGTGTACCTTAGTATCACGCCATGATAAGGGCCGACCACCGATATGAAGAATGTCGGGATGTCGATCGGTTCATTGAAAGAGAACATAATATCATCGTTCACTCCGATAAAATCGTTGACAAGTGTTATATTCGGAGGAGTCTTGTCCGGAATGGAATTTGCAACCCCTGGTGTTCCGATGCGCCCGCACTCATATCCCAGTGATGTGTGCCAGTTATCCGGATTTGTGCCATCCACCGGTGAGATTCGCTCCATCGACTGTCCGACAGCATCATCCTTTCCGGCAAACCAGTCCCCCTCCCGGTTCACGATATCGACCCTCTCCGAGATCGTTGGAACGCCACCAAAGAGTTGGAGAACCTCTCCGCTTTTTTTGAGTACCATGTTTAAGATCTGATCCGGTTCGCAGGTCGTGGCATCCTTTTCCGCGATCAGGTAATAGCCGTATGATGCTATGATCGCATCCGGTTCGATTGTGATATCGATGGTGTCATTGACCGCCCCAACACCCCTCGTAATCGTCCAGTTTCCGATGCAGATGGTGCGATCGATCGTATTATATAGCTCGATGTACTCTTTCCCATCCCACATGACCTCATTGATCACCACATCCCACAGCATAGGATCATATTCTTGCGCAGGATCTGTTGTGTTATTGACCGATGTATTGGCACTGGGAGTTGCCGCTGGTGATGCCGCCTGCAAGTCATCAGAGATTCCGGTCTGCAAAACTGTGTTATTGGAATCATCGGTTGCGACTGTGATGTCAAGTAAGCACTCCCGGCTCATCGGCAGTGTCCGTTTCTGATCTACCGGTACTGCGCATTCCATCGATGGCGTTTGTATCCAGAATGAGACATATTCATCGGTATCAGGATGCGCGAATACATTGAGATCGTACCACCCGGGTGCAGTGATGTCCGTGCCACCACAGATGTTGTCCCCGATCTTTACAAGGAGGTGGGTCTGAGCAGGCGCAGGCGCACCCTCGATACTAACATTCCCATAAAAGCGGAAACGAAAAGGGTCAGGTTGCTGTTGCGCTTCATCTTTACTGGCATTGACGAACATCACCAGTGCAACCACCACAACCGCCACCAAAAATAATACAACGGCAGCTTTTTTCGTGGTGGGTGCAACCATATCAGGATCATCGAGTGGTTGCTATTTATATGTTATGGTGATCGCCGAATGGGGGGAACTTCGCGTCGGTTCGGTTGGGGGGAGGCTCGTAGTAACCACACAGCCAAAAATACAGAAGGGGGTTCCGGGATAAATAAATATATATATACTATGAAACCAGCACATATTTAATCCTTGTAAGATTGCAAGGAAAATAAAACCAGAGGTGGAAACATGGATATTGGAGACATATTTAGTGAATCGTTCGGATACCTTTCGAAAAGCCTGAAACGAGTTCTTGTGCTTGGTATAGCAGCGCTATTTTAGATCCTGATCATACCGATTTTCATAATGTTTGGTTATGCATTAAGAGTAATGAGAAAATCGATAGAGGGCGAGACTGAACCGCCAGCATTTGAGGATATGGGCGCGATGATCGTAGATGAGCTAAAATATCTGGTTGTGAGTATAGTATATTTCTTGATACTGATGGGAATGGGCATAATGTCCGCTATCGCTTCGAGCTTTTCTCCTGATATGATGTACGGCAGTGCATCTATTGTCGGTTTAACCGGGTTGGGGTTATTCTTAATCGGTTTTCTCCTGATGCTAGTTATATCGGTTATTGAGACCATTTGAGTTGTAAATATGGCGCATACAGGCAAACTTGGAGCGGCATTCAGATTCGGTGAGATTCTTCAAATAATTGGATCGATTGGTTGGGGTAAATACATCACCTGGTATGTCCTTCTTACCATTGTAGTGCTATTGTGCACAGTGGCCGGGCTACTCGCGGGAATTATTCCGATCGTAGGGCCCCTTGTGTACGTTCTGTTGATAGCCCTGTATGCACTCATCTTCCAGTACAGGGCAACCGGTCTGATATACAGAGAAGGAATCTAAGAAAAGAGGTCATTCCACGATTCGGATTCATCGGGATACACCACCCCATCTTCAGTGATAACGGCAGTAACGTTATCCACAGGCGTTGCATCGAACGCGGGATTATACACCGCTGCATCTGCTGGCGCAATCATCACATCATGGATGCGCCGCAGTTCGTCGGGATCCCGCTCTTCGATTGTGACATCGCGCTCAAGCCCGATAGGATCGAACGTTGAGATCGGTGCCGCAACATAAAACGGCACCTTATGCTCTTTTGCAAGCACTGAATGAGTATACGTCCCGATCTTGTTAAAGACCGCATCTTTCGTGATCCGATCAGCGCCAACGATCACCTTGTCGATCAATCCTTTCCGCATCATCATGCCTGCAGCAGAATCCGGGATCAGGGTGACCGGTATCATATCCTGCATCAGCTCCCAGACCGTGAGCCTGCTTCCCTGATTGAGAGGGCGGGTCTCGCATGAGATGACAGATATTTCCTTCCCCTCTTCTACCGCCGCCCGGATCACGCCAAGCGCGGTTCCAATGTCCACGCATGCGAGTCTGCCTGCATTGCAGTGCGTCAGCACAGTATCGCCATCCTCAAAGAGCGCTTCACCGTGTTTGCTAAGCAGCGCGTTTCGCTCCACATCCTCATCAGCGATTGCGGTTGCCTCATAGATTGCGATTCTCCTCGATTCATCGATGCTACTTGCTCTTCTGACAGCAGCAATCACGCGATTGACACCCCACGCAAGGTTGATCGCAGTCGGTCTTGTCCTTCTGATCCGGTCTGATTCGATCTCAAGATCACGCATGAACTCTTGAAGCGTACTTGCGGTACTGGTATGTGCTGCAAGTGCGACTCCGTAGCCCCCGGCAGCACCGAGCGCGGGCGCACCCCGGATGCGGAGCGAAACGATTGCCTCGCAGAGTGTATGGACGGTTTTGCATTCGATCACCCTGTACTCCACTGGAAGCAGGGTCTGGTCGATTGTGGTTATCGTGCCACAGTCCCAGCTGATGGTTCGCATGGTCTCTGATATGGGTCTCTGGAATTGTTAAACCTGACTGGTGATACCTGTGACCTACAACGTCAAACTTCACAAAGAGATAATATAGAAGCACTACTACTTTTACACGGTAATCATAAATTGGGAGTGTTCAATGATGGAAATGATGAAATGGCGCGACAGAGAAGCATTTGAATCAGATGTTCTCACGACTGGTCTGAGGGTTTATGTCATCGGTCATAAAAACGGGAGATTCGAAGGTAGATGGAACGGCGTCTGGAACCTACCGCTTAAGATCGCGGATGCTGTGAACTTTGGCATATCAATGGATGATGAGGTGCCGATCGACTGGCTGCCCGACTTCTGCCGAGAGTTTGCATTCGGCGGCGATGTCGAGAGAACGTTTGAGGTCGGAGAACTATTCATCAATCAACGTCTGTTCGTCCCAAAATTCAAAAGAGGCGTCTGCTGGATCTTTGAGATTAAGAACAATGGGGCTGCAAAAGTAGCATTTAATTTCATAGCAAACCCGGTCGCAAATCTCGAATGGGAACTGAAACAGACCGGAGATGTGTGGAAGGAGAAGAAATATCTCGGAACGTATGATGCGCGCAGGAGAATGATCTTTGTGCGCCACCATAAGCGACCGAACTGGATGCTGCTCTTTGGCTCGGATCGTGAACCTGCGTATGTGTGCTGCGATGTCGCCGATATCAACGAATGCAAGGATCGTGGTGGATTTCCAGGTCCCAGGGACCACTGCGTGGGAAGTTCTGTTATGTGTTACAAGATCGAGATCGATGCAGGCGACACGGTTGAGATCAAGTTTGTGCTGGCGGGTGGAGATGCGACATACCACAAGTTGATCGAAGAGTATGAGGAGATGATCGGTTCAACCAGGAAATTGTTGGGCGATACGATAGACGCGTATACCGGCTATCTACAGACGGCATTGCGCTTTGAATCAGGGATTAAGGACGTCGATGATGCTTTTGTTCGTTCGAGTATCGGGATGCTGCTTCTGAAGCATTACCAGCACGGATATGGTCTCGGATTCATGGCCGGGCTGCCGCATTTTCCTATATACTTTGGAAGAGATATCGCATGGACCATATTTGGGAGTAACTGCATAGGGGACTTTCAGGCATCACAATCCGCGCTCGCGCTGCTTGCACGGTTTCAGGCAAAGGCTGATGGCGAGGACGCGGTGAGGGTTCCATTCTACAAGGGAGAGATTCCACATGAGGTCAGAATGGACGGATCGATCTACTACTACAGCGTCGATGCGACCCCGCTCTTTGTGATAGCGCTTTATGATTATTACAAATGGTCGGGAGACAAGAATTTTGTCAGGTATCTCTACGACAACATGGTAAAGGCGCTTGACTGGTGCGTGAAGGCAGACCGCGACGACGATGGTTTGATCGAGCATGGGCCTGAGGGTTTCCTTATCGATATACAGTGGATGGACTCATACTTCCGGGGAAAGTCGGGGGTCGATGTTCAGGCGATATTTGGGCACGCATTCAAGTGCGGAGCAGAGATTGCACGTGAGTTCGGCGACAACGATCTCGCAGAGGCGTGTATGGTGCGCTACGATGAACTCAAGTCGCTCATCGTCGAGCGGTACTGGGACGAAGCGTACGGGTTTTTGTATGACACGATACAGCCGGACGGCACACTGAAGAAGGATATGACTGTGAACGCGGTCATTCCGGTATTTTTCGATATTATCGAACCTGATAAAGCAGAAAGCATCCTTAGATGGATGGAAAGCGACGAGTTCACAACATCATGGGGCGTCAGGACCCGCGCACGGAGCGATCCCGAGTATGACGGGAAAAGTTACCAGAAAGGCGGTGTCTGGCCCTTTGTCACTGGCTGGGTTGCGTATTCCGAGTTTTCTCATGGAAATTTCAAAGAGGGTTTTTTGAAGACATACCAGATGACCGAGATGCAGCGGTTCTCCAAGTTGTACTTTAAGGAGGTCCTGTCAGGAGATGTGGCGCCTGAGCCATCAGGGGAGGAAGATCCTGCCGGATGCTTCGTTCAGGCGTGGTCTGCAACGATCTATCTACACACAGTCGTTCGCGGACTTCTCGGAGTTACGCCGCACGCTCCGGAAAGTGTCACGATCTGCCCGTACCTTACCCGTGACTGGGACATATCAGTTGAGAGACTTGCGGTCGGCGAAAGTTTATTATACTTTGAGTTGAAATGGGATGGTGCTGATGTCGTGGCGAGCATCAGAAATGAAGGTAATACCATCGGCGTAGATTTCGGTGTCGTTGTTCCGGTGATTGCAGATCACCCGAGTGCGACAATCAATGGTGTTAAAGTGGATGTGGCAACCGAGATAATCAAAGGGAAGTATACAAAAGTCATGCTGAGATTTCCACTGGAGAGAGAGGACATACTGGACAAGAGAGGGATTAAAAACATCATATTTGAGATTGGTAGTGACAAATGAATATATTTATCATTTCGTCTGCGGAAAAGACGGTTGATTTCAGGAAATATGGAGGAACTGAACATGTTGTAGGTGATCTGGCAACATCACTCTCCAAATCCAATGAAGTTGAAGAGGTTGCTGTCGCGTGTTGCAAAGGTTCGGTATTTCCTGAGAACCTCTCGAACTTAAAGGTCATAGAGACTGTGGAGGAGTCGCAGGATATGTATCATGATTGGCTTCTGAAGGAAAAGAATGCATATCAAGTCTATGAAAAATATCTGGGTGATTACGATATCATCGTTGATAATACCAAGTATGACTTGATATATGATTATAAGATGGTGCATCCTGATGCAAACGTCTGTCATGTATTTCACACGCCATGCGAATGGGAGAAAGCCCCGCGGATAACGGGCGATCCTTGTTTCATCACAGCATCCCGTGCCCAGGCGATGAACGTCTCAAACAGTCTGGATATACCGTGTAAGTGTGTCATCCCGCACGGCATAAATACCGACTTATACCCCTTCAAATCCGAGAAGGGGGGTCGCTACATGTCTGCCAACAGGATATGCAGTGAGAAAGGAATTCTTGAGTTTGTCCAACTGATGAAGGATTCAAACGCTTGCGGGGATGTCTGCGGCGAAGATCGTTTCGTTGTAAGCCAAAAATACGTCGAAGAGGTAAAATCCCGATGCAACGGCGCTCAGGTTCGGTATCATGGCACCGTGCCATACAAGGAGAAGATAGAGTTTCTCCAGAATGCGAAAGCCGTGATCTCGCTTCCGATGTACCCGTTCATGGAGATATTCGGTCTTCATGCTACAGAAGCGATGTGCTGCGGAACGCCTGTGATCGCGCTTCGGAGCGGTGGCTTGACCGACCAGATCGTGGATGGTGTGACAGGTTTTCTCTGCGATGCGTTAGATGAGATGCAGGAGATCATCGTTGCTGATAAGGTAAGCGAGATTGATCCTTATGAGTGCAGAAGACGCGTCGAAGAGCATTTTTCAAGGGAAGTTATGGCAAAGCGGTATATAGAGTACTTCAAGAAGGTTCTTAAGGGATGATGTGAACTCCCGCTGGCATCTTCCGAAAACGTGCCAGCCGGTGCAGCATACCGGAAGTATGGGCCGACACCGGATGATGCTTGCGCTCACTGGTATCAGTGATGATGATGGTAGCGACACCTCGCCCGGGCACTCTCGCGATCCCGCGTGGGCGGGGAATGGGCCGTGAACAGACCGGGCATCTGACCGCACGATCGAGGTTGCGGATGCCACATCATGCCGGGATGTCGGGGCAGCCTGCTACGACTACTCGGGCAGTGGAGGTTCTACCTATAGCAGCTGGCGATCTGCAGGCTGCACCAGAAGCGACGGCACCACCTCATACCAGACGATAACTGCTGACTCTGTCCCGTTTAATCAGGATTCTGGGACTCAGAATATGATCAAATTCAGGATTGATGATGCTTCCAGGAATACTGGCGAGAGTGAGGTGTGCGCAGTTTGGGTATATGCAGCAGACCCGTCTGCACCTGTGATATCGTCACCTACGTATCTGGGCAGGGGTGTTGGTGCAACAGAAATAGTTAAATATGGTCAATATGTGTGACTAAACATTACAGAAAATGGAGGATGGGTAACATGAATAACAGAATCCCAATGTTAGTATTGTCCGCAGTACTGATCGCTGCGGTGTTGCTAGGATGCGTGCAGGAGATATCAGAGATCAAAACGCCGGATGCGGATCCGCCGACGCCTGCACCAGAAAATATGGATTCTGTATCAGCGCCACCTTTGATCACGAATTGGAAGTATGTCAGTTATCATAATCTGTCCATCTCGAATGCCCCCGCGCTCAACCAGACTGCTCGAATTACGTATTCCATAATTCCGGATAGGGATATCGAGGTTCTTTTAGTCTATATTAGTTTTAGGGACGGTTTTGAATTTGTGGATGTTGAGGGTGAAAGGATCCTGACGTGGGGTAAGAGGCCAGTTAGCGATCTTGAGCGGTGTGCCAGGTGGCTTCCAACAAATCTTTCAAAAGGCGAGATGTATCAGTTCAATGTTACAATAAAGGCTGTCAAGACAGGGAATTTTACAGTAGCTGGTCTTGATTGGGGGGATGAGGTCTATATATCAGTATCCGAAGATTCCGCATACATCCGGGATGATCCGTTTACAGTCCATTCTGCGAGTATATTTGTAACTGGTAAAAGCGTTCCTATGACCGATGAGATGCGTGCTGAAATGGAAGCATACGAATACGAACCATCAGATTATAATATCTCTCCTTCTCCTGTCGATTTAGATAGTGTAAGGCTTTTCGAGGAGTGGTGGGAAAGCACTGGTAAGAATCTATCAGCTATGCAGAACGGATCGTGATCGGAGGCAGCAATGAAACGGATACTACTTTGCTTACTAATAGTCCTCGTTGTGTCGCCAATTGCTTGTGCCGCTATATGCGACATTAAAATTGAGAATGGCGAGGACGGCACGTGTGGCAACTACATGATCAGACATGATTCATGGAGTTCAGGAGATCACCATAACTATCAGACAGCCCATTTCAGTCTATGGAGGCTGTCACCTTCCACCTATCTCGGATCAAGTTCTATCGATTTCTATTATGAAAGTGATGGGAAATACTACGATGACGATAAATTACATATCAGATATACTGGGTCCAGTGCAGGTCCGCCCAGAAAGGCTAAATATACTGTTGAGGATCTCACTCCGCAACTGGGGGTAAAGGGAAATCTCAAGTACAAGGGCAGAAATTTGGCCTGGGCACCAGCAAAATGGGCTACTGTGCATATATGGGAACATGATCCCGGTATCGGCGATGATGACTGCTTGGGTAGTGCACTTACAGACGAAACCGGATATTTTGAATTCGGTCCTGTAATGAATGTTGATTCTGATGATGACGGTGGAAAAATGGATATCCTTGTGAATTTTGTTGCAAGCAGCAGTGTTGGTAGCGTAAGAGATGTTAACGATAGCGTATACAATCTATGGGAAGGTACGTATCATGATGTAGACGAGCTAAACGAGCAATGGCAGATATCTGACAATGAAACGCAGTACAAAGCATGGTGGGTCTATGACACCCTCTGCGATGGTTGGGGATATCTATCGGATACGGTTGGCTATGAAATGACCGGCGTTACTGTCTACTGGCAGTGGAATCATACCGCGGAATTTTTCAAAGGCTTCGGGGAGTGCACAGCTGCATATCCATGGGGTGTTGGTACACCTGAACATCCTCTTGGTCATCCATTCATTTTTCTTGATGGCAGGAGAGTGTGTGGCGATGATGGCGGTCACGCAAACGACCCCGACACGATCATTCACGAATACGGGCACTGCGTGATGTATAAGGTTTTTGGAGATTATTATCCACCTGACGATTGCAGCGATGGTCACTGGATGACTGGAGTCTCTGAACCCGTGTGTGCATGGTGTGAAGGCTGGGCGCACTTTATGTCGCTTGCTGTTTTTGATGATAACTACTTTACAGACACGACTTATTGTACTGGACCTTCTGGTTGTGGCGTCGATGCAGCCAACCTCGAGACCAGAAACGGCAACTTAAACTTCCCTGATGGCGACTCATGCGAAGGCAATGTTGCTGCCGCACTCTGAGATATATACGATGATCATGACGAGATGTATGACAGGCTCTCGGATGGTTTCGACAACATCTGGCATGTTTTACAGGAGCATGACCAAACCGGGAACGAAGACACCTTCAGTGACTTCTATGATTCGTGGTGCGATCTCGGTCATGATAAACCGAAAGCAAACAGTGCGATCTCCCAGAACGACATAGACTACAACCTCCCACCAGGGGTTGTTGTCTCCAACCCTGAGCCAGGTAAGGTCTACTTTGGTGTAATCCACACCATGACATATACTCCCGATGAAGACGGTAATGTTCCGCAGGTTGAGATCTGGGTTTCACGGGATAATAGCGAGTGGCATATCCTCAATCTCCCGATTGGGCGTGGCGGATACTCAACCCGTGGTGAAGAGGAGTGGTGGTACGTAGACTGGAATACCACACAAGAGATTGACGAGGATAACAGCGTATGGCTTAGAGTGTATGCA
>QMVM01000051.1 GCA_003661105.1 Methanosarcinales archaeon
AGATGCAGTCCTGCACTGCCCACAAGCCTCCTCGACATGAAATCCGAAGATAGAGTCGTAAGAAGATGGCAGCGATGATACAATTTGCCCGATACTTTCATCAATCACAAAAAACCTTCCGCCGGATTCTCACACTATCCGGCATGATCACCGTGAATGACCTCAAAAGTTCTGCCGCATGATCTTCGATGGCAGCGGCAATAATCTCTGCTTTGATTGTGGGCGATAACCCGGCAAGGCGGGCAAGAACGATGCCGCGATACACCCACCGTGTAGATATATTATATATCCCAATGTATCAATCTACAATAATCCAATAAACTCATCAACATCGATGCGAGCCTGTTTCAGGATGTGGGACAGCGTAGAACGTTTGACTGGCTTATGTGCTGGAATTGTGAGCCTCAACACCTCGTTTCGCAGGTGCTTTTGCATTCGGATATGACTGCCACGCTGACGCACCACAACCCACCCGTCCCGCTGCAACGCCCCGATGATTCTGGTATAGGACAGGCTCGGGACCTTGCTCAAACCACCAGCTCCTGCACCATTGCCCCCTTTGCAATGATCCAGTCGTCTTCAACTGGCTCGAGGTAAAGTTCTACCGCTTCTCCGATGTTTGCCAGCGCTTCATCGATGGTATCACCCTCACTGATACATCCCGGGAGCGATGGCACGTAAACCGTGTATCCGCCTTCGTCACTTGGTTCCAGAACGACTTTAAGCCTCATTTCATACTCTCCGAAAATCTTTGATTGTACGATAAGTCTGATTTTTTTTGTTCTGTTGCTACTGACCTATATACTATCGTGTCCCGCTTCTTTCACCCACCGCCTAAAACCCAAACACCCTCCTCGCGTGTTCCATCCCTCTATCAAACATCTCTTCACCCATCCTGAGCGGTATATTCTTCTTTCTGAGAGTTCCCATTATCATGCGTACCGTTACACCGGTTATTTCTGATATATCCTTCAAACTCCCCTTTTCATTCACATAGAGTTCAATCGCCTTCTCTATTCGGCACTGTTCCAGCCGTTCCTCCACGAATTTCCTTGTCATCGTACTCTTTGGTATATGTTCTGCCTGTGCAAGTCAGAGAGTGGCCATCTCGACATCTACGCCCAATCGAATGGTTATCGCGGTCATATCTCGCATCTTCTCTCCTCTCCTCCAATGTGCTGTCAAGTGTCTGCATCATCGACCCCCGCGCATCCGGTCGACCCACGCAGGAACGCTCGCGTCCCCCTGCGGCATGTACGGCTTTACATCCAGCACCGGCGTCCCATCGATCGCATCAAGCCCCCTCACGACAAGCCGATTTTTGTCCCTCTCGACAATCTCAACAACGGTTATCCCGATCGGGTTTGGTCGACGCGGCGTGCAGAGCGCAAATATCCCGATGTAGGGCATATCAGCCCGCCCCATCGGATGTGTCTTCATCTGCACAACACCAGCCACCCGGTGCAGGAAGAAGACGATCACGGCATGAGAGAACTCGTCAAGCCCATCGAGCGCATCTGTGTACTGTGTCTCTAATACGACATCGGATGCCACATCACCCCATCTGTCGCCGGGAATGAAATCCTTCACCGGTGACCTCACGACCCCGATCTTTCTCACCGAAAATCTCCCAAATGCATCTGCGATCATCCGGTCGTGATCGAAAGCCAGTTTCGGAATCTGGTCCGGAGCGAACAGCACCGCATCTGCCGCATCGGTTCCGGCAGCAAGCGTGCCCGATCCTGCCGCAAGGTAACATGCCGAGACCGTGTGCCCACGCGGGTCTCTCCCGGGATCGGAGTATATGCCAACCAGTTCCTTAATCTCGATATCAAGCCCGGTCTCTTCCTTTGCCTCCCTCTTTGCAGCCTCCTCCATAGTCTCCCCAACCTCTACAAATCCGCCGGGAAGCGCGTAGTTGCCCTTGAACGGGTCGTTCTTCCGCCTGATCAGCACTATCTTCTGCTGGTACTCGATTATGGTGTCTACGGTGAGCGCTGGTGTTTGTATCATCTTAATCCATCCAAAGTATCCCTAATATGTACTTACTAAAGTATTGTGTGAATATCTGCATATAAAACCACGAGATTACACGAGATTACACAGAAATCTTGTGGAAATCTGTGCAATCTTGTGGTTCTTACCGTATGGTACTCGAGCAATAGACCCTAACACGTCGAGAGGTACAGTACCAGAAGCGAGAGGAGCGCCATTGCAAGGAGGATCACCATCACCTTCTCTTCCTTCGCAATCATCTTATCCGCCCTCCGGTTGCAGCACGATGAGACGCCCAATCTCCTCTGCCCTGTATGTGCATCCTCCGGCAGCAAGCAGCCTGATCAGCATCTCTTTTATGACGTTTATCGAATCCGGATCACGGTAGCCATGATCGACCACGATCCTGCCATCGCTGGCACTGATGTCGATATGCTCAACGATATGCATCGTCTCGTACAGGTGCTTCAGGCGTTTCAGGAAATCCGGATGTGCACCTCCGGCAGCATCTTTCATCCCTTGCTCCATGACAATCGTATCAAGCGGTATCCGGTTGGCAAGCAAGTCCTCAAACTCATGCCTGTGTATCGTGACCATGTTGTAGTCCGAGTCTATGTGTAGATTGACCATAGTCTGCCAGAAGTCCGGTTTTGCCGCAATCTCCCGCGATGCCCCATGCAACTTCCCGAAATGGTGCGACAGGTCACTATATGCAGCATCCACACTATCCCTCTGCTGCATATCCATGCGTATCGACCTTGTCCTCCTGCTGACCTTGCTGATCCCGAGATGCTTCTGCTTTGCGAGAAACAACCCGATCATTCCGGATAAAACCTCATTTAAAAATACGCTTCTTCCGGTAATCACGGCAATGGCAGTCTTCGGTGCGATATCATCATCATACTCTATAAGTATGGCGGTCTGCCATCCGTATTCCTTCCATCTACGGTTGAGATGGTCGACCAGCTCGGATACCCTGCCTATGATGAGCGGATCGATAATGTCGTCCAGCATCGCAGGATCGACCAGGATGTCTTTCGTGCATTTCAAGAACCATTCGAACATCGGATAGTCGATCATTGCACAGAAACCATCTTCGATGAGCAGTTCGCGCGGGGAATGGTACTGGTCGTCCAGATTCGCACGGCGTGCCTCGTCAAGTGACCCATGGTGCTGGATCATGAGATCGGCAAACTCGATGATATCCCGCACCGCCGCGCTGAGGTTGCCGCCGTGCTGCTCAATAAGCGGTTCGATCTGTTTCAGATGCTCTGATTCGATAGATATGTTTTTTCTTACTATCATTGCGTGACCACTGTCTGCGGAGTGTTATCAGACACAATAGGCTATAATAAGCTAGATAGATATATCTTTCGAGGGGTCTGTCAGATCACGTCTGTTCGGGTCATGGGGTGGGATCGAATGCGCCAGAGTATTGTAACCGGAATGCCGCAAGAATCTTCTGTACTCGGGTGCCTATCCCGCATCCACCGGACTTGCCACACTCATCCTCCGCAGCTTTCTCCCGACTGAGAAGAAGATGAAGACGTGCAGCCCGATGAGCAGTAGGTGGTGGATGCCAATCGGGAGCGGGGACTGCCACAACCCGATCATGGATGTGACAGTGAGCACCACCAGCAGGAAGAGGGTAGCCGATGCGGTAAAGAACACGACCGAGATCAGACGTGCCCTTCTTCGCACAAATTTCCGGATCGGATCGATGATCCGGAGTACACCGGAAAACCGGCTTGTAGGCATATCTTCCTTTGCGATCCCGGAGATGCCAAACGGCAGCGTTCGCTCGACAAGGTATCTGCCCCAGGTGTAGTATGCAGCCACATATATGACCAGCACGACAGACATCGCAGCAACCAAAATCGCATCGCCATACAATATGTCTGCAAGAATCGTTGTGATCGGTATGGTCAGTATCGGGACAAAGACCCATGCCCATACCCACGAGTTCTTCCACATCCGAAACTCGAAAGTAATCTCTGCCCACCATAGGACAAAGAGCATCGCCATCGCATACGGTATGATCGTCCCGTAAGCCCTCAGCAGGTAGATAAATACGGCAAGCGACACATTGATCAGGAGCACCAGCCGCAGAAACCTGAACATCTCTTCCCTGACATCGACCACTCCTGCTCCTGTGCTGGCGCTGTGCGAGCGTTTCTGCAATCGGTCGATGTTTGTGTTCATATACTTAAGCTGATCCGCCACATCGTTCATCGAGACTTGTGACTCCACTATGTCATTTAAAATTGGTTCGAGTCGTGCATATATCCCTTTTTCAAACCCGATATCGAGCAGTTGTTCGAAGAGAATGCTCTTCTTGATAAACCGTATACTCCCGAAGAGCGATCCGGCGCCGATTAAAAGGAGGATTGCATTGAAGATGAACTCGTTTTTTTCAAATTCTCCGGTGAGATTGTACATCACCGGGAAGACCGAGATCGCTATCAGGTATACCGAGGCGCACAGCACGCAGAACGCCCCGAACTTCTCGGATACCGTCAAACCCTGTTTTTCCTCTATTTTTCTCACCTTTTCTCGCTAAAAAATCGTTTTGCCCCCTTAACCGTTCCCGAAACTCCGATCACTCGAATAGAGGCGCGTCTGTTTCTGATCTCATAGATCGTGGCGAGTACGGCACGGGTGCGTGTAGCCTCCTTGTGTACGCATGAAACGATCCCTTCAGCGCCATCAAACGACAGCACCCGGATATCGCACTCGCTGCTGCCAGCGTCCCCCAGCAGCGATTGCGAGGACCGGTCCAGTTCGAAGTTGAGATCACGTCTCGATAATGCGCCCTTACAAGACGCATCGATGTCACCGTCTGCAGGGCGGGGCATTAACGGCTTCGCCGTCGACGCCCGGGACGGAGAATTTTTCACAGGCGTTACCGCGTTCGCATCACCAAGTAGCATCCTGAAAGCGAGGTACCGCTTTCTTCCGCGCAAAGAGGGAAGGAGTCTCATGTAACGTCACCGCGTATGGATCGTGTAAGTAGTTCGCTCTTCTTCATCACCAGCAGGTAGATCGATATGATGATACCGAGTATACCGATTAGCATAAGAATGCATCCCGCCCAGAGCATCGATACCCCAGGTATGATTTTGACGCTTATCGGAACTGTCGCTTCGGTTGATATGTGGGATCTTGTCCCGCTGAACTGCGCATACACATCACGCGTTATACCACGATTGATCATCGGATCGTGAATGTCTCCGAAGTGCTTGGTCCTGGTAAATCCGGTCGCACCAGAGCAGTAGGGGTTACCATCCTTATAGACATTTAAATGCGCAGTCTGTGTCCATGTGCCATCAGGATTCTGGAAGACGTCAAACTCTGCAAGCTCCATGCTCCAGCCGTTTCCCATATCCTTCTGTGTACCCAGTTCACCTACATCGTACACGACGCTTGAAGAGCTATCGAATGATGTGGTGACGATTGCACCTGCAATCACCAGCACGAAACCGATATGGACCAGGTTGATTCCTGTCGTCCGAAACCTCATGCGCCCGTGCATCTGCTTAAGATCCCTTGAGAGCCTGGACAGGATCGTAATAAACGCAAACAGAAACGCTGGCACAAACGCCCACACCGAGATTGATCCGAGTGCCTTTATAATTATTGAGGATGTCTGGTAAAATTCGCCCCCGCCATCCAGCAGTTTAGGACCTGGCAACATCGCCAGCAAAAGCGAAAGTGCGAATACGAAAAGCAGTATATATTTAAGGGACATATCATGGATCCTGCCATACGCCGTACATACGCCAGTCAGCAGTACGAGCAGTATCGCCGGAATAAAACACCAGACATTGAAAAACTCCGGCGGGATTATGATCTTCGTACTGAAGAGATGCTGCGAGACAAAACTGTAGGTAAGTCCCCAGAAGCACACAAAAGCAATTGTAATCAGCAGGATATTCGCCCATAAAAAGGTATTACGCGTCGAAAAGACGGATTTTATAGGGGCGTTTGTCACGCGGGTTCGCAGGAACTTACGCATCCCGAGTCCGGTTGCAACAATGCTGGCAACGATTATGCCAACAACCAGCAATCCGTATGTCGGCGTGCCAGGAAAGTCGTGGAGCGAGTGGATAATCCCCTGTCTGGTAACCAGTGTCACGTAGATGGTGGCTATGAATAAGAATATCGTTGCTACTGGCGCAGCAGTCGTATATTCCCTCCCCTCGTGATACCTGGCGAGTATATGCAGCACCGCAGTTGCGAGCATCCACAATATAAGTGTCGCAGTCTGCACAGGGTCCCAGTTCCAGAAACCTCCCCATCCGACGAGCTTGTATGCCCATACACCGCCTGTCACCATACAGACCGAAAGAAACAACCACGAGATCCTGATCCACTGACGCGATATCCTGTGCCAGCCTTCCTTGCCTGTGATGAGATGGGCAGCTCCGGCAGACGCGGGAACGACCGTCGCAGCATAAGCTATGAATGTGACGAACGGATGGATAACCATCCATATCGTGAGGAAGACCGGATTTAATCCGTTGCCCTCTGCAGGGATAGGAGCCTGATTGGTCAGCTCAGTGATCGGCATGAACGGCTCGGACCTGATGCAGAGCAAGAGGATGAAGATCGATATGACCATCGCTATGAGTTCGGTCTTCCGGTACAGCGGATTCTTAAATCCATAACCCTCTATGATGGACCAGACCGCAAGGACCGATGCCCATGCCCACAACAGGTAGGTTCCTTGCTGCCCTGCAAAGACCGCTGCTATCTTATACAGAAGCGGCATCCAGCTTGCAGAGTACTGACACACATAGAGAACGCTGAAATTATCCTTGATGAAATAATAGGTCATCAGCCCCATCGCACCGCTCTGGAGGAACAGTGCCAGCCGTGTAACGGTCAGGATGTGGGCGGGATTGATCTGGTATCTATCGTATAATAGCAGCACGACCGCTGCAAGCAGCTCACATATCAGTGCCGCGTATAGTATGATCTCCCCACCGGTCATTTCATCTTTCTACCCCTTATCCCGTACAATATCGCGATAATTAGTATTATGATTGCTATTACACCTATAAAGAGTATCTCCCTCTTAAGGAATGTCGCTTCGAGTACGCCTTTTGGTCTGGTCACGGTAAGCATCACCGGTCTTGGATCGCTCCATATCCCGCGTGAGTCAAGCGACTGGACAAAGATCGTGTGCTTGCCCTGCGACCACCCGGTTGTATTGACGACCGCTGTAGCTTCGGTTGCCTGCCCGTAATACTCGGTACGTGTGAACGTGAGCGGAGTTCCTTCTCCCTTCTCGCCGGGTATATCAACGAAATACTCGATATACCTCACCTTCATCTTCCATCCGGTCACGACCTTCGCGTCCAGCACCGCCGACTCGTCTGCATAGACCTGGTCGGGCGTGATCGAGATCTCAGAGACGTGCGGAGTTACATCGAAGACCTCGAGCGTGTGGAATGTGATTGGACCCCTGCCGCCGTGACAGACATAACAGTCCTCTTCATATCCATGCGAAGTGCCGCTCATATCGGTCGCATTAAACGGCGGTTTCCCGCCATAATATGTGTGACAGTCCTTACAATCTTTTACCCTGACGCCTGCGACCCAGCCATCCCAGCCAGGGTCCTGCGGGCTTCCGAGCGGATACGGGCTGTAATGGAACGGTGTGTCTGTGACGTTGTGGCACTCGGTACACGTAAACGCCTCTGTCACATCGATTATCTTAACCTCGCCTGCAACCATGACGCCGCCGCGCACCTCTCCCGCGCCATAAGTCAGGGTCTGCGACTCTGTGAAGTTCGTGTCGCGGGCATGGCATGTATAACATGATTCGTCCACATTGGTCGCACCCTCTCCGTAAGTATAAGTGAGATTGTGATACTGATCCGCCTTTTCGTTGTGGCAGAGCGCGCATGTATAGGTCTTGTTAACCGCTTCGACGATCGCCTCGCCGTAATGCGCTGCCCCG
This sequence comes from Methanosarcinales archaeon, assembly GCA_003661105.1. Taxonomy (GTDB): domain Archaea; phylum Halobacteriota; class Methanosarcinia; order Methanosarcinales; family Methanogasteraceae; genus Methanogaster_A. Next base: position 7,961 of record QMVM01000051.1, read on the forward strand.
TATTCGGGATGGCATTTGAGACAGTCAACCTCTTCTTCGAACTCACCGAGTCTCATATGTTTTGGGTGACAGTCCGTACAGTCTGCACCTGCACCACTCGGCGCAAGCCCGAAGTACCCGCTCGCGACATCGGTCGGCTCGTGGAACCTACTCACACCACTTGCGTTGTGGCATGGCTCGATGCAGTTTACAGCCATGCATTCCGCCTCCTTTCCGTGACTGAGCTTGCTGATCTGGGTGTGTGACGGGTACGGGAATGTGCCTCCCTTTGCGTGGCAGTCGAAGCAGTAGCCCTTGAATGCAGTCTCGTTGCTCGCATTCAGGTGTCTGGTGAGATACGGGCTATGGATCGTTCCGTTGTGGCATTTGTTGCAGACGAGCGTCTCATCGACCCTTGTGGTATCAACGCTTCCTTCCGGAGCTCCTGGATAGTGCGTTCTGATCTGCCCCGGAGTCCCGTATTTCTCCACCGAGTCCGCACTGGTATGGCAGTCCTTACATGTCCGTTCAGGTGGTATCACCAGTTTGCGGTCATGGAATGTCTCGACAACGCCGTGGCAGTCCTCGCATGATCCGCCTTTGTCATGAGCAAAGACCTGCGAGGCATCTCCGAAAGCCGCGCCGCCATCCACGTCCTGATGGCAGACCGAACAATTATCTGTCGCTGGAAGTACGTCTCTCGATGCGTAATGGGACGCCTCTGCCTCGTAAGACATATCAGGGATTCTCGTGTGCTCAGCCGTTCCGTTGAAATGGCAATCGACACACTCGACCCTGACGTCTATGCCCACGCCGCTCCCGCCTTTGTAGAAGTGCTCGTATATCGGTGGGGCACCAAAGAGATTATGTTCGTGGCATGTGACGCACGGTTTTGGATCCCAGTAATCAGGTGGATGATCGTGTGGCTCGACACCATCTGATGTTAAGTTGCTGTGACATGCCCAGCACGCTTTGTTCATGAGGCTGGTCATGGTTGCATTGTACGTGGCATTACGGTTGAGGCCCGCATGTACAGACTTTCCGAATGCTTCCATATCGATCTGGACATCAGGCGGTGTAATCCCGCCGATCTGGTGACAGTCGAGGCAGTCACCACCGAACGCGCCATGCAGAAGCGTATTGACATGGAAGGTGGCTGGTTCGCCGCCGATCATGAACTTCGTGTCTTTCGGCAGATCGGATAGGTTGTGCCCGCCAACGGTCTTGTCCGCGTCCGTGACCCAGAGATCCGGAGACATAAACCACGCATCCTCTATCTGGACGAACTTTGTTCCGGTGCTACTATTATTATTGTTGGTGCCGGTATCTGCTGCCGGTGCAAGCGGCGCGATCGTGATTATCAGTGCCAGGATGATTGTGAATATAAATATATTTTTAGGATGTATCTTCAGCGTCGCGCTGGTGGTGCACTCCATAGCGTTTATAACAGATGACATAAATAGACAGATTGTGTGGATGGCACGACTAAATCCATCCCCTCTTATCGTTCGTGCCATTCGCGTAATCCTATTCATCGCCTGAACACTCCTGAAATTCTCATCTCGAAGACCGTTATGTCTGTCCTCATATGCCCTTCTTTATCAGTTATTGTGGTATTGTACCTGAAGAGCCCGCTTTCAGGAACAACCTCGCGCTGGAGGACGCTGCCGTTCCTTGAGAGTTCCACTACTGCCTTCCTGCCCACAAGATCGATCTCTGTGATCTGTAGCAGATATCCGTAGCCGAGATCCCATCTTGATCGTACATACAACGTCTTATGCTCGTGTTTGGTGAAGTTGATCGGGACCCGTCCGATGGTAATGTCGTCCGAATCATCGTGATCGCCGTCTGCGCCTGAGTTTCTGAGAACGAAATAGCTGTCGCCGTCTTCGGGAGCGTAGTACCGGTATCCATCGATATGGCATGTGTAGCACGCCTCGTTCTCGGTCTCGACGTGCATGCGGGATTTGATGATCAATCCCTTGAATGTGGCGACACCCATCATGCCGCTGGTGAATATGTCATCGACCTCGAGATCGACGATGGTGGTGTAGCCACTTTCATTCGACCTTCTGTGTTTGTAGGTCTCATGTCCGGTTCCATATAGGTCGTCACCGGCATTGCTCTTTGACTTGATCCAGTCCTTCTTGATCTCGTACTCGAAGAACCCGCCATCGCTTACCAGTTCCCGCTGGACCGACACTCCGTTGTGCGCCAGGTCGACCCAGACGCTGCTTCCTGTTGAACTAACCGGACCGACCGTGATTTCGTAGCCATTCTTGAGTTTGCAGACATCACCTGTTCGGAGAGTCTCCTCTAGGTCATTAGCATCCTCTATGCGCTCATAACGTGTTACATTTCTCGGGTCCGGAGCATCGCCCCACTTCCTGCCAATATCGTCGTTCTCGTGGCATTCGATACATTCTCTGGTGTC
>QMVM01000052.1 GCA_003661105.1 Methanosarcinales archaeon
CGTAGTGATCCAGCAGAGCGAGGGTCGCCTGAAGCTCTTCAAGCGGCTGCGCATCATCGGTGATCGATCTGGCTTCATCGATATCCGCATCGAGAAGTGCTGGCAGACGCTCCCGCAGATCCGGATGGTCCGAAAGCAGCATCCGAAGACCATCGACATCTTTCTTGTCCATCAGCCGCATCGCCTCTGCCTGCATAAGTGTATCCATATCCAAAAGCAGCCCGCGAACGACGCCGAGATGCCCGATGTGGAGGTCAGCCTCGATTCCGGTATCCGAAACCATGGCGGCTGCAAGCGCGATCGCCTCTGCTTCGGCTTGTGCGCTATCGCTGCCGATCAACTCGACGCCGAACTGCCAGAACTCCCGGAACCTGCCTTTCTGCGGGCGTTCGTACCGGAAACAGTTCTCGAAGTAGTAGAGCCGGATCGGCTTTGGCGCGACCGACATCTCGTTTACGTACATCCGTAGCACTGGTGCTGTCAGTTCAGGGCGGAGCGCGATATCTCTGCCGCCTTTGTCTTTGAATGTGTATAATTCATCCAGAATCGCTTCGCCTGACTTGATCGTGAAGAGTTCGGTGTGCTCGAACGTGGGGGTCTTCACTTCTTCATAGCCCCAGTGCTCTGCGGTTCCTCGCATTCGGTTCTCGATGTATCTGCGCTTCTCTGTTTCCGCGGGTGTGAAGTCGCGGGTGCCTCGTGGTCGGTTTAGTTTCATGTGTGTGGGGTCCTCTTGTGTGAATTCATCAGATTTTTATCTCCTGAACTAATCTGGGCCGCATAATTGACCCAACGCCTCCCTACCATACGAACGACTTCGGCAATCGCATCTCTTGTCAATGCTTTATACCCTTCGATGATCGCCTCCAAAGCCATGTCGCTTTCAACCTGTTGTAGCACGTCCGCAACCATGATGCATGTGCCGCGGAAGGTCGGTTCGCCATGGTGGATATCGGGGTCGCCTACGATGTATCGCCCTAATGTTTTTGTTTCCATGAAGTTACCTCTTGATCAGTTTAGAGTGGTTGATGGTTTTGGTGTATCTGGAGTCGGCCGAGCGCCAGTGAAGCTGAGTTGGGTGAAGCATAGCGAATCCAGATACACGCTGTTATACGAAGTTTAACTTTTACCATCAAGTACTCCATTTACTATATGGTAAATAATATTTATATAAAATGATGGGCTTAAAAATAAACGAAGTGATAAGAAACTGTAAAGATAAATATAAAAATGCTAAACTTGCTCCTTTTCCTATAACTTTTATATATCTCGTTGCTTTTTCATTATCTATAAGGAACCCTCCTACAGATTGCTCCATATATGTTCCATAGTTTAATATGGATAACAAATTAAAATTCAAGCCATCCTGCTCTTTTAAAATAACATTCTCCAAAGATTTAAAATTATTCTCATAAGCAAATATCATCTTTAATGGCATCAATTTGGATAGTCTATTTATTATGTTAACATTGCCGTAAGCACTGCTATTCCCGGGAATTTCCCACTCCATATTTTTTAGCATACCCAATTTTTGATTAGCTTTTCGGAACTCTTGAGATGTGAGTATGGATTTTATCTCGAAAGCAGCATACACTCCTTCGATGGGAATTATCTTCCTATCTCCGATAGTTAAAATAGGGCTTTCGATCCCAATAGCTGCCAAATCAATTTCTCCAGAATTATTCCCTTTGCTATCAATAATTTCTACATTTTTCACAATTTTTAACTGTGCCGGAAGATTATCTTCTAAAAATCCATGTAGGAATAGTTCTCTTTCGTCTCCTTTATTTTTTGAAGATTTTAAAATAGAAGAAGTTTTATATTTTGATGTTAGTTCCTCTTCTTTGTTTACGAAAAATAGTTTTAAAAAATCCTTCTCTTCACTCATGACGAATACCGCCCATAAAATTAAATTTCATATAATGGACGGCAAGGTTTGTAAATCCGGGATGTGCTATGTCATACCCCGCGCCCATCTCCAGCCCACTTCTGCTCGCATTGAGCACGGTGATTCCCACGACAGACCCCCTCTCGTATCGGATTATGTGATCATCGTCCGTAAGCTCCGAATCGTCTGCGTGGCTTGGCTTTTTGAAATTGAGGTACAGAACATCAGCCCCCACATCATAAACCATCCAGATCCTTAAATATGGCACCTTCAACAGCTCAGGTACGAGATTCAATACGCTCTTCACTTCTACCGCTTCCATATATTTTATCTCCTCTCAAGTTGTCATTTCTGCCTCGTTAAGAAGGTGGTTCCCATCTTCACCATTTTTAGCACGATGTTTCAGAACAGCGAGTCCTGATCCAGTGGTACTGTACTTTTGTAGTCTGCTTCTTGGCTTATCCGGAATGGTAAAAGCCAACAAACCATTTTGTAAGAGTGGCAGAATGTGTCTCTTGTAATTCCTGTAAACAGGCGAAAGATTGAGGTAATTCAGGATATCCTGCTTCTTCCGTTCTGTTCTGCAGAACTCAAGTATCTGAATAACTTGCTCACTGTCTTGCTCACTGACTTGCTCACTTACCCGCGCATCCGGGTGGGCAGCCAGAATCATCATGAAATAATTACGATCACCATCAGTTTCAAAAACAGGTTCCGGAGATCCGTTCTCCTTCATCGCCCGCTTTATTTTCGGAAAACCCGTGCCTCTCCCTTCGGTAAGATGTAATTCCTTTAAAAAATCCCCAATGCGGCGGTTACGGTATCTTCTTGCGGTAACGTGTTCATTATTCAGGTTATCCTTGTTGAGTGGAAGAAGCGGTCCCGGATAGCTGATAATCTCGATCCGCTTGGGAAATATGCGGACCTCAACTGGTGAATCGCCTTGATAACTGCGATGGTAAAGCGCGTTCACAACGGCTTCTTCGATGGCTTCGTAGGGGTAGTTGAAAAACCGGATCGCTTCCGCCTGACCTGGAACCTTACGAACCGATTCAGTTACCACATTGTTCTTCAGATGGGTGAGTGTAGATATGATCTGCTGTTGGATCGGTCCCGTAAACGTCTTTTCAGTAAAGCGGTCGCCGATCTCATCTTCAAACTCTACGATGTCGATCTGGGTGCCACGGAAGAACCGTTCCGGATGCTCGTTAAAAAAGAGCAACCCCACATTTTTCGGCTTCAAATATTCATCCGGTCTTTCGGCGATATTCATCCGTCTGCACAGATCGGAAAAAGGTAAATCGGTTGATTCGGACAAGAGCGCACTCTTTGTTTCGGCAAGATGCGACTTAATCAACGTCAGGTTCAGATCCGTGATAGCGGTACGGTGATTGAGCCGATCATCGAAAGGAATCTGATTTGCCATTAACAGGAGTTCCCGCTCTTCGTCGAGGCTTGCTTTTTTGGTTACGGAGTAGTGTCTGATGTATGGGATGTAAACAGATCCTTTCGACAGTTTTTCAGGTGCTTTGTAGGGTCTGTTGGAGCCTCTGGGTGCCCAGATGAGCAGGATCTTTTCATCCTGAAAATCAACAGGCTCAACGATGGGTACATAATGAGGTCGCAATTTGTAGCATATTTCAAGCAATTCCTTCTGGATGGCATCGATTTTAGCGAGAGGAACTCCAACAGGTGGCAGAACCGGGCGTCCACCGTCATCTTCGATTCCGATTATGATATAACCACCGCCCCAATCGTTAAAATCATTGGCGAATGCGCAGATGTTATGCATTGTCGGGACCGGATTCCATCCTCTTTTAAACTCGATTCGCTCCCACTCCACAGTTCTGCCGTTTATCAGATCACGGATGTTTATAGGAAGAGCCATCAGTCTGGAGTCTCCTTTAATAACCTTTCCGCCTCTTTGCCATAAGCCGTCCGGATCATTGAATATGGCACGTCCAACAGTTCAGGTATGAGCTCCAATACCTTCCTCACGTATAACGCTTCCATATTTTTCGTCTCCTTTCACGCTGTCTTATACGCCTCGTTAAAAAGGCGGCAATCACATATCCATCTGCTCTATTTAATTCGATACATTACTACAATATACTTCCGTTTAATTTCTACACCCCCCGCATCGAAAACTATATCCCTGAAAGGAACAGAGCAACAGCCAGATGAAACAGCGAATATTGATATCACTCATGCTTTCGCTCCTGCTGATCGTGCCCGCGGCAAGTGCGGGCTGTATCAATGTCACCGAGACGCTGCTGGAGTTTAATGGCACAGACGGCGTGTTCACAGTATATTATGATATCGATATCCTCCCAAAGATCTATATCATGGCGTTCGGTGGCGCAAATATAGTGCCCGAGGTCGAGGAACAGTTTGCATCATTCGATAAGGAGGATGTTAGGATAAAGAGACTGGATTATGAACGGGCGGTCGTGGTTGTAAAGGATGTTTCATTTTACAATAAAGGCTATTATTTCCACAACCCACACAATTTCGGGATGAACCTAACTAAACTGGTTGTGGATCCGCCTGACAATCTCCCGAGAACATACTTGAACACCAATAGCACCCGAAGTATATTCTATAAGGATGGTCCGGAACTAAACGATACTTTGCCAGCCAATAATTCTCTTCTTGCTGACTTTAGATAGTTTACCAGATAGTTCTTCAGCATCAGCCGCAGCCAGATCGGCTTGTGTCTTTATGCCTGCCGCTTGCAGTTGCTTTGCAATTGCATCACCGATACCTGCGACATCGGTCAAGCCCCCTTTCTTCCCCTTCCCTGCCGCTGCCTTTTTACTTTTACTTTTACTTTTACTTTTACTTTTACTTTTACTTTTACTCTTAGCACCGGTTTTCCTGCTCGTTTTGCCGCCTTTGGTCTTGGCATTCTCCTTGTTCTTCTGTAGCTCGATGAAACTACAGTACGGGCATCCGATCTCCCACGGGCGGGCGCCCTCCCGCACGACATGGACGTGGTGCAATCCCTTGTGTATCTCGCAGGTCGTATCGGTTATGACCAGTTCGCCATACCGCGGCGGCGGGAGCGGCAGTGTGAACTTGCAACTCTCATCCGAACTCGTGCACTTGATGAACCTACCGCCGCTTCTCGACATCTTGGCGACAAGATCTGATCCGCATTCGGGGCAGGGACCTACCACCGGATCGTTTCCGGCTTTTTCGGCTTCTTCCCACTTCAGCTGGTTGCAATACGGGCATCCCACATCAATCGGTCGTTTTCCAGCTCTTGCGATCATCAGGTGGTGCAGATTATGATCCTCGCAGACCTTGTCAGTGACGATCACCATCCCGTACTTCGAGGACGGAATCGAGAGCGCGAACTTGCAATCGGGATAGCCGGTGCATCCGATGAACATACCGAACCGTGACGGCCGCACCACCATATCAGCACCGCACTCGGGGCAGGGGCCGACCACGGTGTCGGTGTATAGCCCGTCGCGCAAGCCCTCCGCGATCTTCTCCTTGTTTGTCACCAGATCGTTAAAAATGGAATCGAGCATCTCTTTTGACTCTGTTATCACAGCGTCTTCGGTTATCTTCCCGTCTGCGATGTTAGACATGTCTTCTTCGAGTTTACTCGTCATATCAGGGACGACAACCATCTTTGCATACTTCTCAAGCGTGTCGACCACAGAATAGGCGGTCTTCGTCGGCTGGATCGGGGTTCCATGAACGTACGCCCGATCGTACAACTTCTGGATGATCTCGTGCCGGGTCGATTTCGTTCCGAGCCCCAGATCCTCCATCACCTTGATAAGTCTTGCCTGACCGTACCTTCCAGGCGGTTTCGTCGTCTTGCTCTCGGTCTCGAACTTCTCGATGCCGAGCACCTGCCCTGCTTTCAGATCAGGCAGTATCCGGTCATCTGATTCGTGATACGGGTAGTAGTATCGCCATCCGGGTTCAACGAGGACTGCGCCGTTTGCGACAAAATCCTCTTCTCTTATATCGATGATGACCCGAAGCGTCTTCCAGATAGCCGCATCTGCGAACGTAGCAAAGAATCTGCGGACAACGAGTTCGTAAACCTTCCATTCATCGTCTTTCAACTGTTTTCTGCTCGCAAGCGATGCAGGATGTATCGGAGGGTGGTCCGTACTCTCCTTTTTTCCGGAAGTCGGCTTGAGTGGCTTCTTAAGCAATTTCGAGGCATACTCTCCGAATTCACTTTTAAGAAACATTGATACAAGCTCTTTCAGGTCAAGACTCTCCGGATAAACAGTGTTGTCGGTCCGGGGGTATGATATGAATCCGTTTGTATACAGGCTCTCTGCGATCCGCATCGCATTCGCGGGACTGAGTCCGATTCTGCTCGCGGCTCTTATGAATTCGGTGGTGTTAAATGGAGTCGGCGGCTTTTCTGTCCGTTTTCCCTTCTTCACATCGGAAACGGTCCCCTCCTTCGCACCCATAACCTTTGAAAGTACCTGATCGAACTCTTCCTTATCCCAGAAGCGACCCTTCCTGTGCTTTGACGTAAAGCCCTCCTTGTGGACTGCGTAGAGTTCCCAGTACGGTTCCGGGACGAACGCTTCCCGCTCCTTCTCCCGATCTACGATCAGGGCAAGGGTCGGGGATTGAACCCTTCCTACGGATAGGAATCGCTTTCCGAGCCGCTTTGAGGTGACTGAGAGGTATCTTGTCAGTGCGGCACCCCAGACCAGATCGATGACCTGACGCGACCCCCCTGCCGCTGCGAGGTTGAAATCAATCTCTGTGAGATTTCTAAATGTGTTCTTGATCTCAACAGGCGTGATTGCGCTGTATCTTGCCCGGTCTGCTTTGATCTTTGGATGTACCCCTTTTACTATGTTTAGAGCCTCTACTCCGATCAATTCCCCTTCCCGGTCATAATCGGTCGCTATTGTTACGGTATCTGCTTTTTTTCCGAGTGTCTTGAGTGCGGACACGATCTTGGTATTTCTCCGGTCAGGGACTGCTACAATCTCTGCATGGATGAGATCGCGTGCATCGGTCTTCTGCCAGCTATTGTATTCCTCTGGAAAATCGACGCCGACCACATGTCCGCTCAGTCCGATCACCACCTCGTCCCCTGATCCGTACGTGTTCACCCCGTTTACCCGGACCATCTTCGAGGCGCTGCCGAAGAGGATACTTGCGATTCTCTTTGCAGTATTGTGTTTCTCTGTGATGATCAGATGCATGATGCCATGTTATTGATGCGTGATATTTATATGTTACGCGGCGGATGGGTTGCCAATACGTGCGAGTCGTAATCCCTTGGTCCGCAAAATCCCCCGCGGTCAGCCACACACAAGCGCATTCCTGATCACATCTTCGGATTCAGGGAAGTAGATGCCCCCGATCCCCTCTGCTTCCGCACAGAAGTCAAGCCCGCGGATCACAACAACCGGCGTGCCGTCAGACCCCTCACCAAAGAGCAGGTTTGCAGCGGCAGCGATCTCGTCCACGACCGCCTCGTTTGCCACTTCGAGGACGTTACCAAAGAGATCGCGCGATCCGCGCCAGTCTTTGGTCGGTGCGATCCCCGATATCCCGATTGCAACCCCGATCTGCCCGTCACGAAACGCACGTCCGTTGGTGTCTGTGATGATCACGCTAACGGATTTGTCTGTCATCGAGAATATATCTTTCCTGATATTTTTTGCGCTTCCGTCAGGATCCTCTGGCAGCAGTATGATCCGGCCGGAGTCAATATTCGACCCATCGATACCGGCGTTCACGCAGATATTCCCGCTTGGGGTCTTCACAAGGAGGAACGGCGACTCCAGAAGGATCTCCTCGCTCTCATCGATGACCGCCTGAACAAATCTGGAATCACTCTCGTTTCGCTCTGCGATTGCGATAGCGCGGTTAGACGGCGCAATAGCTGCAAGTGGAGTGACCCTGCCCTCGGCCTTTGCAACGACTGTGGACGCGATGACTACGATGTCGCGGTCGCAGAGGTGGGCATTCTTGCAGATGATCTCTGCAAAGTCATCCCCCTCTCTAACGAGCGGGATATCCGGAACAGTGAATGCGTTGAAATGCATGATTATACAACTCGGATATAGAGATGAACGGTGTTAGTTCTTAAAACTCCCGCGACCCGCCGCCGCGATCCCCGGCGGTAAACGAATCGGCAAATTTATAGTACGCAGAAACAGAATGTCACCCATGCCAATAACAACTAGAGATGCGAGTGGAAGCGTTGGCGTCCCCGAAACGATGATCGCGCAGATGGGCGATCTCGAAAAGGATTTGTTCCTGAAGATCTTGAAGGTGACCGAGGCTGGAGCGGTCGCTTCTGCACGATGGACCGGTCTCGGGGACCGACATGCCGCGGACGCTGCCGCGGTTGAGGCGATGCGCAGAGTGCTGGCACGGTTCGATATCGATGGTGAAGTCGTCATCGGCGAGGGCGAGCGGGATGAGGCTCCGATGCTCTATATCGGCGAGAAGGTTGGAACCGGAAAGGGTCCCAAAGTAGATATCGCGGTCGATCCACTTGAGGGCACGAATCTTGCAGCAGAGAACCAGTTCGGCGCGGTTGCAGTGATGGCGATGTCCGAAGCAGGCGGTCTCAGGTACGCGCCCGACATCTATCTGGATAAACTGATCGTTGGTCCTGAGGTGGTGCGGTATGAGAAGACGAGCGGGAAACGGCTTGATATCGATGCCCCGCCTGAACACAACCTTGGTATCGTTGCAGATGCGCTGCACCGCAATGTCGAGGATTTAATCGTGGTGGTACTCGACAGACCCAGACACAAGGAACTGATAAAAGAACTGCGCGACCTCGGCGCGACGGTGCGGCTTGTCACGGACGGCGATCTGATGCCGGGTGTAGCAGCAGGCATCCGCGGCACCAACGTCCATGTTGGCATGGGCATTGGCGCGGCACCAGAAGGCGTGTTGACCGCAGCCGCGCTTCGGACTACCGGCGGAAAGATCATCGGCAGATTCGTCCTGCCGGCAAAGGCGAACCGGAAGAGCGAGGAAGAGATAAAGAAAGAATCCGCTAACTTCGCGCCGAGATTGCTTAAGATGGGTATCACTGACCTCGATAAGATTCTCTACACCGAAGACTTAGCTCCCGGAAAGGATATCATATTCTCGGCAACAGGCGTAACAGAGAGCGATCTCTTTCACGGCGTCAACTTCTTTGAGAACGATGGTGCAAGACTGCGGTCGGTCGTGATGGGATCCGGATCAGGAATCGTCCGCTTCATCGACAGTATCTATGTCATCGACAAGGAAGTGACACCGATCCGGCTGCGATAGCAATGAATGTGGGCATTGCGATCACCGACCCGGACGACTGGACCGCCCGCGCTCTTGTCAGGTCGGTACGGAAGCGGGGCGCAGATCCGGTCCCGTTCAGGTTGAGCGAGATCACATCATACGCGTTTGATTGTTCCGCAATGGGTGATGTAGATGCAGTCATCGTGCGCGATCTCGGTGCTGGTGTATTCGAAGAGGTCTCATTCAAGTTTGACCTGCTGCGAGTCCTTGAAAAGAATGTACCGGTGATAAACACGTCAGAATCGATCCAGAACGCTGCGAACAAGTACTATTCACTTCATCTTCTGAAAAAGGCAGGTCTTCCTGTGCCAGAGACTGTCGTCACCTCTGATGTCGATGTTGCGATGGATACGCTCGATAGATGGGGCGGGGCAGTTACAAAACCGATCTTCGGGTACAAAGGTATCGGCATCAGACGTTTCCAGAGCGGTTCTGATCTCTATGACTCAAATCGCAAATCAATCGGAGAGATACTCTCTGAAAGGGGCGTACTGTATCTTCAGGAGTATATACCGATTGAGAGGGACATACGGGCATTCGTTGTCGGAGACCATGTCGCTGGCGCGATCTACCGGTACGCCCAAAACGGATGGATTACCAACCTGAGCCAGGGCGGAACGCCGGAGTGGTGTGTGCTTAATTCGGAGCAGGAAGAGGTGGTTATTCTGGCGTCAAAGGTTATCGGCACCGCTTTTGCAGGTGTGGACATCGCTGAAACCGATGATGGTTTTCTAATCCTCGAGGTCAATGGCACGCCGTCAGGGAGGGGGATATATGAGGCATGCCGGGTGGATGTCACAGAGGATATTGTGGATCACCTGATCTCGATCTCGGATTAGCTGCTGCAGGTAACATCTTCGAACCTATCAATGTCCTGTATGACCTGACTCAATTGCCATTCGTTCACATTCTACTACTTTCACTTGAATCACCCTGAGCTTTATGAGGTGGAGCGTGAAGCCCGTATTATCCGGTATTGCACGCTATTGCGTCACTCACCCCCTTCAGCACCC
>QMVM01000053.1 GCA_003661105.1 Methanosarcinales archaeon
CACTACGCAATACTAAAACAGTGTCATTGATAATTGTCGCTCTACTTTCCTGTCTGTTGCTCGCGTCGGCAGTATCGGCTAAATCCGAAGGGGCGCACGCCAGCATCCCGGAATATACGGGTGCTGAAACTTGTCTTGTGTGCCACCAGCAGGAGGGCGAGGACTTCGTAACCTCGGTCCATAACACGTGGATGGGCGAGGCGACACACGTTGTCGGAAAGGAAGGCGAACCGACAGGCAAACTCGTTGGTATAAACGATTTCTGCATTTCCGTGAAATCGAATGAAGCCCTATGTGGTAAGTGTCACGCTGGCTATGGCTTATCCGAACACGATTTTTCGGTTGAGAAGATCGACTGCCTGATCTGTCACGCACCGAATTACAAGAAGACCGCGTCAGGTCCTGATCCATCGATTGATGCGACGGCAGCAGCCCGGAATGTCGGACCGCCGACGCGTGAGATGTGCCTGCGCTGCCATGCACTGGCGAGCGGTGGAGACAACAACAAGCGGGGCAATCTTGAACTTGTGATGGGTGCTGCAAACATCTCACGAGACCTCGATGTTCACATGAGCACTGGCATGGCATGTCAGGACTGCCACACGTTCGTGAATCACCATGTATCCGGTAGGGGCATGGACCTGCGTATCGATGATACCGATGTTCCGGTCACCTGCGACGACGAGAGATGTCACGGCAGCGAGCCTCACGCAGAAGGTTCGATGTACAACAAGCACACTGATCGGCTCTACTGCACCGCATGTCACGTAACAGCGTATGGCAAGGTGCAGACCGTGGAGATGTCCCGCGACTGGGAAGATACGCATCTCGGCAAGGACAACCTGTATCACCTGACGACCGTTCGTGAGAGCAATCCCGCACCGATTCATGTCTGGTGGAACCGGATGTCTGAGATCGTTGATCTTGCAGATCCGGTTGTGCGTGGTGATGATGGTGCCGTGATGATGGCAAAGCCGGTCGGTGGAATCGATAATCCCGCATCAAAGATATACGCAGCAAGGTTTCACCGGGGCAGACAGTCATGGGATGGTACGCACCTGCTGCCGTACAGGCACAAGACGGTCAAGGAGACGGGCAACATGACTCAAGCGATCTTTGTGGCGACAGGCAAGATATACGACCCGGTCCAGTATGTGGACACCGCACGGTATCTGGGACTCTTCCATGGAGTATCGCCGAAAGAGGATGCGCTGACATGCAAGGACTGTCACGAAGACCACGTTATCGACTTCGAGGTACTCGGATACGATATCGAGAAGGATGCATCCGGAAACCTGATCAGCGCAACAAAGCCGGGCGAGAGTACGAATCTCGCTGATTTCAATGCGAAGGCAGGAACAGCGACCGGAGCTGCCGAAGGTTCCGGCGAATCAACCGCAGCCACACCTGGTTTCGGGATTATCCCGGCACTCGGCGGGCTTATGGCTGTAGCGTATCTGCTGCGGATGCGGAACTGAATCGATTTAGATGGCGAGATGGATGGCTATGTCCATCCACTCCTTTTTTCATTTTTACTAACAGGAGGTAGCTATTACTACTTTGTCAGATTAACCACCCATTCAGGCGATTGACGTTGGTTTTGTTTTCCAAACGGTTTGAGGTCATGCCACCGCCCGCCGTTGATTTATCTGTAATGTGACAAAGTAGGACTATGGAGGTAGATATGATTGAAATAGTTGGTTTTGCTGTCAGAGGTTTTATCGTTGGAAACTCATATCCCGGTCCACATGCATTTCTTGTACGATCCGATCACCATCTTCACATCCAAGTCTACGATGCCCTCTATTTTTTGACATCCGTCGATAAATTTCTGTAATTCGATGATAGACCTGAACATAACCTCGCCTAATAGATTGAATTGTGTGTTTGTACGATACAGGGCGATAATATGCTCATGATCCTTGAGCAGTTCATCAGAAACGCTCTGCAGGTTTGAATCAGCAATCTTAATACTTATGAACGCCTTGACACACTTCTCCGCTTCTTTGCAGTTAAGAAGTAAGGCGAAGCCCTCGATTACCTTATTTTTAGCCATCTCGGCAATTCTTCGTCTGACCGTCCCCTCGCTCACGCTGATCTTGTTTGCGATATCGACATTACTCATCCTCGCGTTCTCGCTTAATATCCTGATGATCTTCAGGTCGACGTCATCTACCGTCAGCGTTTCGAGTAGACCCTCGCACGACTCCTTTCTCCAGCACTTGACTCTCTGATTGCGGTGATCTTCCATAGTTAGCACTATGCCTTGACGGTATAAAAATATTGTGTAGCGAAATCCGCAACAATATTACGAAATCTTTATATAGGGGTGTAGACAACAAGAAGATATAAGCACAATGTGCAACAAAACGTTACAAGGAGTGAATATCATGGCAAACGAAGAATATAAATGGTTCCTGCGGGACGAGGTCGTCGACGCGGGATTATGTACATTCTGCGGCGCATGTGCCGCGATCTGTCCAAATGACAGAATTGAGTTTCGGGAAGATGGTCCAGCGCTTAAGGAAGAGTGTCCGCGAAATGGGCAAGGCGCATGCAAGGACGTCTGCCAGCGCGTGGTTACCTTTGCATCGAAGATCGGTCCGAATATCTTTGGTTTCAAAGCAAAACCGCCAGCACTGCTTGGACAGTACGAAACACTTGTTGCGGCACGGGCGACCGATCCCGCGATACAAGAGGCTGGACAGGACGGCGGCGCAGTGACCGCTCTTCTCTCGTACTGTATGGACAATGGCTTGATCGATGGCGTGATCGCAACCGGTGACGCAGGAAAGCCAAGTTCACGCGTTGTCAGGTCAAAGGAGGAACTGCTCGATTCCGCCGGCTCGAAATACTCCGCAATTCCTGTGCTCACAGCGATCAAGGATGCAGGCGACATCACGAATGCCGCGGTGGTCGGGCTGCCATGCCACGTCTACGGGGTCAGAAAGACCCAGTTCTTCCCGGGCATGATGTCGCATGGCTACGAGGTCGGCGAGAACGGTGAGAAGATTAAGGTTCCGAACATCGCTTACGTCATCGGCTTGTTCTGCACCGAGAACTTCAACTATGGCAAGCTGGCAGTGTTCATGCAAGAGAAGGGTGTGGCCATAAGCGATGTCAGGAGAGCCGCTATACATCTCGACGAACTGGTTGTGACGACCGATTCCGGAAGTTACGAGTTTGATCTCAACGATCTCTGGAATGCGGGATGTGTTCAGGACGGCTGCGTGATATGCAGGGATGCGGTCTCCAAACTCTCTGACATATCGGCAGGGTTCATGGGCTCTGATAAGGGCTGGACGACGCTCATGGGAAGAACACAAAAGGGTGTCGAGCTGATCAAAGCGGCAGAGGAAGCCGGATACATCGAGACAAAGCCGGACGTCGATCTCCACCGGATCGATGAGTTTGCGGGCATCAAGATGCAGCGGTTCAAATGGGAACTTGCTCGTAGGCTCGATGAGGGTAAGAAGGTCAAGTTCTACTGGGCATCAGACTATCCAGGTATCGTGGGCGAGGTCAATGGTACGTTCTATGTCAAGATAAAGACCAATTCAGGACTGATGGGTGCAGATCCGCTTGCGAAAGTGGCTGAACTTGCTAATAAATACGGCGATGGGACACTCGAGATTACATCAAGGCAGACCGTCGAGATTCAGGGCGTTACCGGCACGAACGTGGACGCACTGATGAGCGATATCTATGCGAGTGGTCTTGCAACGATTGGTATGGGCTATGTCTCAGCGTGCGTCGGGATGGATTACTGCACGGAAGGGCTTGTCGAGACCAAGAAACTAGCAGGAGAGCTCACAATGGCGTTTGCTCAGCGACTGACGCCGCACAAGGTGAAGATCGGTATCGCAGGCTGTGCGAACGACTGTGTGCGAGCCAAGCGCCACGACGTCGGTCTTATCGGGCAGGTACGCCCTGAGATCGATACCGAGAAGTGCAACGGCTGTGGACGGTGTGCCGAACTCTGCCGGGTCGATGCGATCTCAATTGTTCTTGGAAAGGCGGTAATTGACAAGGACAAGTGCGTAACCTGCGGATGGTGTATAAGGGGATGTCCGAACGAGGCCGCGATCGAGAAGGAACGCGGGTACGCGATGTGGATCGGCGCCAATGATGCGAGACGACCTGCTGACGGACTACTCTTAAAGTCGTTCTGTACGGCGGAGGAGATTCCCGGGTTAATCGATGCGGTTGCAAAGACGCTTGTCAAGCACAAGACAAAGCCGGGCAGAGAGAGGCTCGGGAATGTGATGAAGAACGTCGGCGAGGGCAAGTTCATCAAAGAGGTTCTGGATCAGGTGTGATAGTACTTTATTTAACCGCGGAGATTACGGATCCCCTCTACGTAATCTCCGCGGTTTCCGCTTTTTTTAAGTTGTGTAACAGCTTTGGTTTGGTGGTCATGTTCTTGCAGCATCTACCGCAAGGTCGCAAGTGTCATTTTATGCGAGTGTGGGGGTATCTGCATATACCGCTCCAAGTATCTTTCCTCCAAGCGTGGTCATCGAAAACCACTCAATCCCCCAGCCGTGGTTTATAGCGTACTCTGCCCGCTCTTTCACATAACTAAAGTCAAGAATCCCGAATGACTTGAGTGCTGGCATGATCCGCTCCGCAAAGATGTTTATGGAGAGAAAACTTATCGGCAGGTAGGCCTCGGAAATCCCGTCTATGTCTCCGATCTTCATACCGATCCTCCGCGTCTCCTCATCGAAATGATATCTCCTGCCAGGCTCACACGCTGCAAGGTGTACCGCGATAACGTCCCGTGATGCCTGCACCCAGTCAGGGCCCGCACAATCCTGTGGTGGCAACAATCGCCTCCACTCTATATGATTCCAGAACGCATCGAAGAGTATGATGAACTGCTCTTTCGGCGGGAGATTCGTAAATATCTCGATCCGCGGGGTTACCTCCATCCCGTTTTTCTCATTCACAACCACGAGGTTCAGGGTTTTAGCGAGATTATAAAATAGATGAATGGTTCGCGAATCTGGCTGGTTTGCACTACCTTTCAGGTCTTCCGGACTCTCTATCAGGTTATTCAGTGTAAAAAGATCTTTTCTGCGGATGAAACTATTTGCAGTGGTCAGTTTCATGCCATTATTGGAACTGATGTATCGCAGGAAGGTCCGGAAATCATCCGGGAGTGATGTCTTGCCTGATTCAATGTCAGCCTCTGATACTACCTGACTGACCATCGAATCCACATCGAAAGTCTGAGAAACACTAACCACTTCACCCATCATAGCCCTATCAAGTTCCTCAAAGAACCATCGCTCATAATCTTCTTCCCAGGTGTCAGAGTAGAGATCAAGTCCACGGTATGCATCGAATCTGCGAATGTATTTATCGGGGGGTTTGAATGCATCAAGGATATCCTCCAGTTCTTCGTCATTTAAATGTCCTTTTTCATGAAGAAACTTGTAGAACTTCTTAAAAGAGACGGGGATCTGGCGAAGATCGCTCCTGCTGCTTGCAACCTTTCTGATATACCAGTCTCCAAGATATTCCTCGATACCCATTCCTGTAACCTCTATGAGAGTGCCTTGCCCATGTCCTGTGAGGTATGTCGCGAAGAACTCAATCTCAGCGGCATGCCCTGACGCCGTCTTCTCACTTAGCCCCTTCTCTACGGTCAGATACTTGTAGAATGATGTAACAAGTTCTTCAACTTCGCTGTCCGGTTCATCGTCACCTGCCATACAAATCCTCCATTGCGAACTCGTGCTATCTCACTAACGTTGTGCTCGGAATCCATGATAAAGGGTGCTGCTATGATCTGCATCCCTGCCGGTGATCAAACTCATCCGGTGTTTCATGCATGGGTTACAACATGGACGTTACGGCGCGCGCAGCACCATATCTCGTGGTTTTGCATGACCGTGACACCGCATAGTGTCCGGAATCGGATGCTAACAGACCCCGGAACAGATACCTTTTAATCTGTGCAAACCCAAACTATTGAATCGATGATGCACTCATTCGTAGATGTCGTCCTGAAACTCGAAAAAACATCCCGCACGCACCGGCATTACAGGGGTCTATTGAACCTGGTCCTCATTTTCCTTCTCTTCTACACACTACTACTCTACGTCAGCGCACCGGTCATCTTCGCACGGTACAGTTCTTATGATTTTACTTTGCTCGAATATCCGGTGCGCATGAAGATGGTGTGCACCGTCGCTCTGGCGCTCATCCCCGCGATCGTTATCACCTCCCTGCTCTATATCCGCAGAAAACCGGTGAGTGTCATCAGGTCAATCGGTGATGCGTACCCTCTGCTCAGGGAGCGGCTGCCCACCGCTTATGACCACGCGGACTCATCAGGCATCGTTGTGGACGATCTGGCAGAGGGTGTGTCTATCGACGCAGGGTCTATCAGAAAGTCGGCGATCATCAGCAAAAAAGGGATAATCTTCCGGGCAGCAGCATCTCTTGTGTTGGTGTCTCTTCTACTGTTTGTATCATCGCCAGACGCGCCCCGTTTCATAACGCCTGAAGAGCTTGAGTCCAAGATCACCCCGCAAACTGATGAGGAGCGAGAGGAAGCTGCGGACGAGGCGCATCAGCAGCAACTGATGAGCGAACTCGGATCCGAGTCCGGTTCAGGTAGCGGCGATGCAGAGATCTATGGCAAGCCGTCAGTTGCGGTGATCGAGGGCACAGATATCGAACTGGTGATGTTCTCGGATGCCGGTGTCGGGCACAGCTCCCGCAGGACCGAATCCGAGCCAATAAGTTTCATTTCAGGGACTGTGTACGCTGCAACGCCTGTGTCGTCCGAGACCTACATCGACAGACTGCCTGAAGAGAACAGGGATCTTATCAAACAGTACTTTATGGAGATGGCTGAGGTCGGTTAAGGGAATTGGGCCGACCGGCGGAAACTCCGGGCTCCCACACTACACTATATCATCACACCATCACACCATACTATAATAGTCTCCGGCGAAGATTGGGTGTCCGGAGTGATAAACCATGTCAATCATCAGATTCGTGCCCCAACAGAAGCACATGTCTGCCACTATGGGCGGACTGCTGATCCTGGTCAGCGAGACCATGTTCATGTTCTCCATGTTAAACTTCCTGCGGGTGACCCGGATTTAGTACTACAACCCGGCGATCCCTACATGCGCCAGCTATTCCCGCACTACCTGGTGTTCCTTATGGCACTGGCTTCGGCTGCGCTGGTGGCGATGATCCTCGTGTACGTATTCATCATGCCAAGCAAGATGGTGTACTCCTGGCAGCAGGCTGTGAGACGACCGCAACCCAACTACAACCTGCTCATGGAGGTACACAAGGAACTAACAGAGTTGAGAGGGCGAGATGGGCGAGATGCGAGGTCAGAGGTGTGACAAGATGGTGGCATAGGTCGTGCTTATCAAGCAATCCGATAGGTCTGCATATACCGCGACCTTCCGACTGATAAAACTCTGTACGGTGTCACTCGTGTATTATATAGTATTACCCCAATCCTTAATGTATAATCATGTAGGAACATAAAGTTTATATAACATGTGATCAAGGTAATGCGCACCAAGAAATTTCAGACCACACGCCCGCACATGTCTGCCTATGAGGCAGGGTGGCATGTATTTAAATATGATATCGGGGTGGCGCCGGGGTGGCGCTTGGGATGGGTTTCCTGGATAAACACTATAGGAGGAACATAACGTGGCAGATACAATAGACCTCTATGATGACCGAGGCAAGAAATTGAAGGGTGATGTTGACCTTCAAGCCATAAGTCCACTCAAGAACTCGGCTATTCTAGGTATGGTTAATACCGTTAAGAGAACGGTAGCCGTTAACTTAGCCGGTATTGAGAAGGCATGCAAGAACTCGAGCTACGGCGGACAGAGCCGGAACATTCCGGGCCGTGAAGTAGATATCGATCCAACCGCAAAGGCAGACAAGATTGCTGCACGAGTCAAGGAACTGATTCAGGTCGAAAAGGGTGACGACACTGAAGTTGTGGTTCTTGGCGGCGGGAAGTTCTTGCGAGTAGCAGCACCGACCAGGAGAATCGAGGCTGGCGCTGAATACGTTGCCGGAATGACCTGCACGGCAGCAGCACTTACCGAAGCACTGCGCGAGGAGTACAACCTTGGGATGTACGACACTCCGTATGTAAAGAACGCAATCTGGGGAACATACCCACAGACGATGGACATGAAGGGCGGAAACGTGCTCTCAGTCTTAGGTATTCCACAGAACGATGAGGGTCTGGGATTTGCTCTTCGAAACATCATGGCAAACCACCTTGCAATGCTATCCCAGAGAAACGCGATGAACTGCGCTGCAATCTCAAGCATTCTTGAGCACTGCGGAGTCTTTGAGATGGGACAGGCAATGGGCCTCTTCGAGCGATACCAGTTACTTGCACTGGCGTATCAGGGATTAAACGCAAACAACATGGTGTACGATATGGTCAAGAACAACGGCAAGACCGGAACAATCGGTACCGTTGTCCAGGAGACCGTCGGACGCGCAATCGATGACGGTGTCATCTCCGTTGACAAGACGATGCCATCAGGATACAAGGTCTACAAGGCAAACGATGTGTGCCTGTGGAACGCATACTGCGCAGCAGGTACGATGGCAGCAACGATGGTGAACTGCGGTGCACTCCGTGGCGCACAGGCTGTATCATCAACACTTCTGTACTTCAACGACATGATCGAGAAGGAAACCTCACTCCCGGGATGCGACTGGGGTCGAGTTGAGGGTACTGCGGTAGGATTCTCCTTCTTCAGCCACTCAATCTATGGCGGTGGCGGTCCTGGTGTGTTCAACGGTAACCACGTTGTTACGAGGCACTCAACAGGAATGGCTATCCCATGCGTGGCAGTTGCGGTGGCACTTGATTCAGGAACGCAGATGTTCTCGCCAGAGTCAACATCCGCAATCGTGCTTGACACCTTCCAGGATGTGCCAATCATGATGAACCCACTCAAGGAGGTCGCAGCAGCGGTGTAAAGAGGAATTGTTTCATGGTTACAACAACAGATTCTGATCCCGTACAATACGAGATATTTCCGAAGAGGATGCTTGACCCTTCCTCGGCACAGGAGCTCTTGAATCGGCTTGAGCAGATCGAGGGCGTTACCCGCGTGCTGGTCCAGGGACCAAGACTTCCACTTACAGTTCCTTATGGGCCCGGAAAGGGCGCTCCGGTTGACCACACGGCTCGAGAGATTATCCGGGTGGGCGATCAGGTGATGGAACTGCAGGTGAAGGTAGGGCGGATACGCCTTGAATCAGTGCATGATGTGATGGAAGAGGTCAGAGCGCTATGTGACGAGCTGTTCCCGTTCCCCTATGAACTCAAGGAGGGACTGTTCCTTCGCAGGAAGGCTACGGTCACCGATTATGCAAAGTATGGCCCTGACGAACTTGTCGAGGACAAGAGCATGTATGGGATGACCGATCCGAACATGTCGCCGAATTCGAAGATATGCGAGTCATGCGTTGACACGAGGGAATAATATGTTTGGCAGGGAGACACAGGTTATCGATTGCAGGGAGGGAATGGGTCTTGGAAAGGGTGGCGGGCTTGCACAGCGCGGCACGCTCTCTGAAACGGGACGACCTGATGTAATCGCAATCGCAATGTCCCCAGGAAGGCGCCACATCACAAAACCCGTCTGCGAGATCACGCACGGACTCAGGAGAGAAGGAATCCAGGTCAGTGTGCTCGTACTCGAAGCCGGAGCCGGTGTTCCCGAGGAGGGACCCAGCGATAAGATGGCGAAGGGTTACGGACCGAAGTTCGGTCTGACCCAAAAAGAGATCGAGCAGATAGCGCGACATCGTGTAGCATTAATCCATCTCGGAAACATCGATTCGCATGTGATCTACAAGACAAAGTACGTACTGAAATATGTAGATGTACCTGCGGTTATTGCCTGCCAGAATCCGGTTGACTTTGAGGATTTTGCAAAGGCAGGGATCAAGACACGACTGGTAATGCCCATGGACAAAGATATCGATACACAGGGCACAGTCATGGAGATTGTAGCCGGAATTACGAGGGGTGTTACCTGCCAGCGTGGCAGTTTGAACGAACTCGTAAAAGCAATTATGAAAACAATACCACAACATACATAAAAGGAGATATAATTATGGCATACACACCACAATACTATCCAGGAG
>QMVM01000054.1 GCA_003661105.1 Methanosarcinales archaeon
AGAGGCGTAGCTATAATAATATATGCCGCCACCATTTCCATCGATCGTACTGTCTCGAAGCGTGAAGCCTTTTCCGGAGTGGAAGTATATGCCATAACCGCCATTATCTGTGATCGTGACATGCTCTATGCTCAAATCTGAAGAAGAAGCATAAAGTCCATATCTGCTGGCGTTTGTAATTGTAAATCCGTTTATTACAACATCTGAAGAACTTATCTGCACACAGTCACCGCTTCCGCCACCATCGATCGTTACACCGCTTTCGCTCTGCCCGGATAACATTACCGATGTGGAGATCACCACGTTTTCGTCATATACCCCATTGTACACATAAATCGTATCGCCTGCGTCTGCTACGTCCACAGCATCCTGTATGGTGTCATAGTCTGCGCCACCATCATCATCCACATACCACGTCGTCGCAGCCGCGCCCACATCTGCACCCACCACAAGCACCGCAGCGGCAAGCATCAGGAGCATAAGTACACGCACACCCATCTTCGCTGGCAAAACAGTTTGGAATTTATCGCTTTGGTTACATCTGTTCACAATAGTCACATCCGATGTGTCATTCATCAAACCAATCCGATCATATAAAAACTTAACCGTCATAATGGCTTTGCACCTAAAGTCGCGTTTGACCTAAAGTCGAGATGTTGGCCCTAAAGTCTTGATGAGTATGTGACAGTAGTTATTATACTGGTTTAACTATATCATGGCTCAATCTAATACCGCTTTCAAAACATTCGTTTAAAAATCTCCAATAAGACCTATTCGATACCAATTTTTCAATAGCGTTTTCATCTATTTTTCCAGTTTCGGTTATGGGGACGTTTAAATACATACAATCGTAAAATTATAATGACTCAACTCCAGTCGCTTGAAACTTCATGAATTTCGGATTCTTCCAACTCAAATATGCTGGAAGTCGACGAGAAAACGTGGCAGAATGTAGGTGGGGGATTGACACATTTTTATGAGAAAGCCGTGGGGGGGTAATTATGCGGGGGAGCTAAACACATACGTGAAGTTTAATATGTAACGGTTTTGTGACATTTAGGTTGGTGATGAAATCCAAATCTTCGAAAGTCATGTGTTACAGAGAAACTACATTCCAACAGAGAAGATATTTCTTGAATGTGTTTAAGGGTGTTTAACCTGACCCTGTTATTTTGCGACAGCCCCTCGAACTTCGCCTCCGCAAACTCTCGCGACCTCGACGGTAAACAAATGAAACCGGAAGAAAAAAACGCGTCTGCAATCCGGCGCGCGGTGAAGATCCCAAGGTCAGGACGTGCAACCACTCATCTACCCATGCTTTCCAGGGCTTACGGCGCAATTATCCAGCAGGACCGGAAATACCGCCTGTAACCTTGAATCGGGGCATGGACTCGGCGGGAATTGAACCCGCGGCCTTTACGTTGCGAACGTAACGATCTACCCCTGATCTACGAGCCCATAATCCTTAAATAGCAATTATAACAGTCTACCGATCTCCGCTACCTGCACGCTCTCAACACCCGAAACCTCTGCAAACGCAGTCTCGACCGAGTCGGTTCCGCCCTCGACATCACCGACGACAACGGTCGCCATCAACGCAACAAGCCCAAATGCGATCGGCTCTTCAGCGATCCCATTGAGGTCGATCCCTGCTGGCATCACAGCCGCAAGATCCTCTTTAAGTTTTTCGAGGTCAACATCCACACCATTTGGCATGATTTTGATTACTGCTACTACTTCACCCATCTTCTCACCTCACGGACCTGTAAATCCACATTTCGGACAGGTGTACGGATTGCTCTGCTTCCGGCAGGAAGCGCATCTGCCGAGGATTGTTTCGCAGGTCGGGCACTGGAACCGGGTGTACCCGGATTCGACCAGATGTGCGCCGCATGATGTGCAGTATTTTTCAGCGATTGTTTTTGCCATTGGTAATCAATTTTGCGAGAGCATCATTTAAGCATTGCGATGGAGGCGGAGTGTTAGGTTACGCGTGTCTGGATAGTAGACGGTTCCGATTCACGTCCATGCAGATGCGCTACCGCAGCCAAAGTTGCGACCCTTCCCTGCGGCGTCCGCTTGACAAACCCGATCTGGATCAGATACGGCTCCACAACGTCCTCTATCGTCCGCACCTCTTCGCCAACAGCGATTGCGATATTCTTGACGCCGACAGGTCCGCAATCGAAATCATCGATGATCATGGCAAGAATCGTCCGGTCAAGCTCATCCAGCCCCTCTCGATCGATCTTGAGCATCGAGAGTGCGGAATCAACGACAGCATGCGTGATCGCGCCATCCGCCATCACCTGCGCATAATCCCTGACACGGCGGAGAATCCGGTTCGCAATCCGCGGGGTGCCTCTCGACCGGTTCGCAATCTCTCTCGCGCCGCTCTGGTCGATCTCGATTCCAAACACCATTGAAGACCTGAGAACGATCTCTGTCAGCGTGTCGGGGGGATAGAAGTTCAGCCGGTTGACGACACCAAAACGATCCCTGAGCGGGGAACTGATAAGACCTGTTCTCGTAGTTGCGCCGATGAGCGTGAATGGTGAGAGGTTCAGGCGGACAGAGCGCGCACTTGCACCCTCGCCGATCATCACATCGATTGCAAAGTCCTCCATCGCCGAATACAAGGTCTCCTCCACGATCTGGTTTAATCGGTGTATCTCATCGATGAATAAGACATCCTTCGCGCCTAAATTCGTGAGAATTGCCGCGAGATCGCCGGGTCGCTCGAGAACCGGTCCTGCTGTTGCTCGAATCACAACTCCGAGTTCGGAAGCAACGATATGCGCAAGCGTCGTTTTACCAAGCCCCGGAGGTCCTGAGAATAAGACGTGGTCGAGAGGTTCATCACGCTGTTTCGCAGCCGTTATAAAGATCTGCAACTGCTCTTTTAATTCCGTCTGCCCCACGAACTCACCGAACGTATCCGGTCGAATCTGTAGATCGGATATCATCTCTTTCTCTGTTTTTTCCGGCGAAAGGATCTTTTCTGGCATGGTGTGTGGCTCTGGGGTCTGCGGCAGAATCGTATTTGCCCCGGTTATATCTTATCTGTTTTAACTTAAAAATCCGATTCGTGACGCAGTCGCGATAATGTCCGGGTAAACCATTAAATGGCGCACGGCATAACCATCACCATGCATCTGCATCCGAATCTTGCGTGGGCGATCACCGGTGCCGGACACTATCTGGTAGAGAGCTTTGATGCGTTTAAAAGAGTGAAAGAAGAGAACCAGGAGATCCGGATCACCATCTTTGCATCGCAATCAGCAGAAGAGGTTCTGCGGATGTACGGATTGTTCGATGAACTTGTGACCATCGCTGGCGGCGATTACCTCGAAGAGGTTTTTTTAGAGAGCGAACAGGGCAGGAGTTCTCCAAAGGTTGGAAGATTTCTCTTAAATAAATATGACACCCTCTTTGTCACGCCGACTACCTCAAACACCGTTGCAAAGATAGTGCACGGCATAGCAGACTCGCTGCCAACAAATGCGGTTGCGCAGGCGGTAAAAGGAGACGTTCCAGTCTACATCGTGCCGGTAGACATCGAGGGCACGATTCGGTCGAAGATGCCGTATACGATCGACCGCGAGGTATGCGCCATGCACCACTGCGATATCTGCACTCCCGAGGTTGTGTGCCCCAATGCGGCTATCGATTCACAGATCGATCTCTTGAAGTGTGATGGCTGCGGCGCATGCGCTCCTGCCTGTCCACACGGCGCAATCCGCGGCGGATACGCCGAACTCAAGGTGCGGGATGTCGATATGCGAAACACGGCGGAACTTGCAGAGATGGAGGGAATCGAGGTGCTCAGGAATCCGGTGGATGTGGTTTCTGTCGTGCATGGCATGTAAACAGGGGTTGGCTTGTTACGATGCTCTGGCCCTAACTTGTATCTCTTCAGATATCCGAAGATCGGAAAACAGATTGACACGGTTCAGGGTGGATTTGTAACGCTGGAAAAAGATTTTTATCTGATATGGATATCTGAATCAACGATCACGTCAGCATCGCCGCATGTCAGTGCATGTAGATCGCTCTGGCGTCACATAGCGTTGGAGCACCCGTGCAGGCGCATGCGATAAGCGTGTCTTCATTGCTGGTTTTCAGTTCAGTGGATTTGTCTTGGAGGTTCATGTGGCGATCGCATTTGATCTTCTTGTTTTCTGAATCTTTTTATTATTTTATGATAACGTCGGATTGTCTTACGCAACCACAACTACCACAATGGAGAACTATCGGTCTGAAAAGTGGTTTACACCGCTAATCTGTGTCCATTTACGTTAATCTGTGGCTGATACTATTTTAGCCACAGATTAACACCGATTTCACTGATTACACCCACACAACAATACCCGTATTTGTCGGGTTGGCGCCATGTTTTCAACCGACCAGAATAAATTAAAAAGTCTCTGTTTTCTCAAGTATTCGCTAATTAAAGGAGCAGACAGACCCGATTCGTGTTGACAAGTGGGCTGCCCGGCAACCAGAAGATGCGTGGCAGATGCTACCGATTCGAGAAAGCATACGGGGCACGCTGTCTGCATACATTCTGCAAGAGCGTGTCTGGGTGCGGGATGGTGAGGAAGAAGAGGCGCATTGCGGGTATTTGATCGTAAGACTGGAAATTGATTCGCCTAACAAGATTAAGTACAGTTTAAGCAATGTTTCCAAAGATTCATCGATTGAACTACTGGCGTTTATGCAGGGGCAACGTTTCAGGACCTCCCGTGCCCTGCAGGATGGAAAGGGTGAGTGTGGCCTCGGATGTTTACCAGGTTCGCGGTTGGAATGGCTGGCAGCACCATACGACGCTTGTAATGATGGCGATGTTGTTCATGCTGAAACGTCGTTTGTCAAACAAAGATGAATATCCCTTATTGAGCTGTTCGGACATCCAAACACTGCTGAAACACTTTCTTCCGAGACGAAATGTAACTGCGGAGGAAGTGCTGCGCCAGATGGAGGTCAGACACAGAAAACTAGAATCGTCAATCAATTCTGCGAAGAGGAAACAGAAGAAGAAACGAAATGATATGAAGATCTCCAAAGTTAAATAATTTAGCTTTTGTGGTGTCGTGTTCGTGTAGGGGGTAGCTGGTGCTTTCGGACATTTTTGGAGTGTCATAATTCTTGTATGAAGATATTGAATAAAGTAGTATACTTGGTATTATTTATGTTATACTGAATTCAAATAGCTGCGTAGATAGTATTCTTTATAAATTATATAGTACTTGTTCTGAGACTGCTGTTCAGACTCGGATGTCTGATAGTAGTTTATCTGACAAAGTAGAATTAAAGTACGGTGATGATTGCAAGGAATACATGAGGAGATTTCCGATCTGCAATATCGCCAGAGGACTAATAACGGAGAGCGGATGGGGTATAGAATGAATGACATCATCAAGGAAACAAGCGTCTGCCGCCTAAATGATGGAAAGAATCTTAAACATCCTATGTCCACTTATGTAGGTGGAGTAACTCTCACAAAAGAGCATCTTATCATAATACCAATCATCAAAACTCCGAAATATTATTTTATCCGATGTTCTGCGCTTATGGGGTTACTTGGCATCGGGGGTGCTTTATCCATCTTAATCGGCGTAACCCCTTCGCTACTAACCACTTTGAAATGGATATTGCTACCTTTTGCAATAGTTGTACTGCTGTGGCTATGTAATAAATTATTGCTCTCGATTATAAGAAAACAGATGGGGCTGCTGGAAACGAGGGGGGTGGTGAGGGGTGACGATGATTGCTTGATGATACCATTGCATTCCATTAAAAAAATAGATATAGGTACAAGAGGTCTAACGCCTTATAAATACATCAGCGTTTCATACACACCCGGAAAAGGGTTATGCAGCGATGTGTCGTTCCTAATTTTCTCGAAATGGGAGCTGATTCTCAAGAAAAACCAGATGGCGTGGGTCTGCGCAATCAAAGAAGCCATGATCGCAGCAGGGGGTGGGAAATGATGAGTGAGATCGGGGGCTGGTCAGAGCGCCCACAGTGCCCTCGACCGGATGCCGGATTTTTACCATGAGCTCCTGCCCTAAATGCATGACTATCCAACTGCACCCAACACCACATCCGCGATCATCGCGGTAAAGATCACTGCACGATACCACGATGCCTGCAGGAACAACCTCCCACCCCTCTCTGGCAGAGGGTTTCGCACAAAATCCGCTGCCTGCATTAGCATCCAGATTCCGGCAAGGATTGTACCTGTGAAGTAGATTAGCCCGAGATGCGGGTACGCGGCATACCCGATGGAAAGCGAGAAGAGAACGCCGCACCCCCAGCACACTATCACAAACTTCGATGTCGCGGGAACGCCAAAGGTCACAGGAAACGTCGGGGCACCCCGGATCCGGTCGCCCTCAACATCCCTTGCCACACCTGATAGCGTGAACCCCCAGTCCGTAACACAGATCATTGCGCCGAAGAATATTGCAGGAAGCGGCAGCAGCATACCATCATCATGCGCGTACGAGTGTACCAGGCCGAGATCGAGCACTCCTGCAGGATCGAATGCGAGCCACACTCCTATCGGTACGAGTCCGTACGCGAACCCGACCGGAAGAAAACTTAAGAATGTGGCTCGTTTTGCGATGGCAGAGTATAAGCTGATCGCAAGTGTCGCAATGATGAGCACTGCAAGAGATTCGGGATTTAAGTAGAGCGCAACTGCTGCCGCAACGACAAAGAGACAAAATGCATACAAAAGACCCTGCCGCCGTGTAACACGCTCGGAAGCGAGAGGGCGGTCTGGCAGGTTGATCTTGTCGATGTCGATGTCGCAGCAGTCATTGAAGACGTACGTGCTGGTGATTGCGCAGTATCCGCCGATGACAGCCAGTATGAATGGGAAAAGCGGAGGAAGACCTCCTGTAAGCAGATACGTGGCGAGAAGTGCGCTTGCTGCCGGAAGCGCAAGATCCATCGCAGCGATTTCGGGTCTTAATAGTTTGATATATTGTTTTACTTGTCTCATTTTTTGATACGACGTTTAAGCGATCAGACTATTCCAGATACGTAGATGATGATCATCGCCATGACTTTCGAAAGATATTTAATAATTTTTAGGACGTACGCTTCTTTTTTAATAATTATTGACCCTGTCATTGTATAGTATAGATCCAATAATTTATTATACCGGTCCCGGTACTGAATATTGATAAAATCCAAACCAATGAAAAATACAGCCCAGAAATACAGCCCAGATAATCATCATCAAGTACAGTCCATTGATCCCGTACTGTTGGAACGACTGGATAGTAATATTGCCCGAACCGTTACCACCGATATCAAACAGAAATGTCGTTGTGGTAATTGTGATAATTAATAAAAAGTAGAGATAAGCCGAATATGTCCTTCCGAAGTAATCTAAGTTAGCATTCAGCCATATCTGGAGTTCCTCCCCCATGGATGTTTCTTCGGAGGACCGTGATTCAGTAATTTTCTTATTTTTACTGTATTTGCCTTTGTTCTCTTTCAACTTGATCACCGAATACAGTCCCTAATACAGAGACTTTTTATTATCTTCTGGAATGAGATCGGAAAACCACAGAGAGCACAGAGGACACGAAGAAAACAGCAACTCTCTGTACCCTCCGTGTCCCCTGTGGTTAATCTTCTTCGCCATAATCCAAGCCCCCAGAAAAAATTAAAAAGTCTCCTAATACCACCACCTATTATCTCTCCAATCGGACCCCCTGCAAGCCATATAGCACCTCCAACGATCATCCCTGCGAACGTCCCATTACCAGTCGTAGGCTCTTCCGGATGTTCGAATGTCAAAGGTTGCTTACAGATTGGGCATATAAAACTTCCCGTTTCACCAGTTCGGAAATGTTTGTTATAATTCTCACAATCCTGATTGGTGCAATGGTAATGGAATACCATATAAGCTCGATTAACTGCCACCTACTTCAATTTTTCTGTAAAATAAAAATATGTTTTAAAATTTATATTTACAGAACCAGTCTGCTCCAGATCACCTCGTCAGAGAGCCCTGCCTCGCTGCCGCGTACGATCATCCTGATGTTGTTGACCTCGTTTCTCTTGGAGAGGATGTAATCCATTATCGGAACGATCGAGAGCGGGTAGTAGTGGGAGGTTCGTGCAGCGTATTCGAGCCAGTACTTCTCAAGACCAATCTCAACGCCGATCAACGAGTCGGTATCCTCAGTCACTATATCTGTGAGGAGGTCGTCCCAGTATGGATAGTCCCGAAGCGATGTTGTGAATTCATTGAAAGGCAGTCCAGTCAGTTTGATAAGCGCAATCATGTTCAGCTTAAGCCCGCCCGGAATCAGCATATCGATGATCCGCTCCCGCTCAACCCCTGCTTTTGCGGACCTAAAGAGCGTCTTTAGATTCTTCATATCGACCTCTGTCCGGATCATCTCTGAAAATAGCCGGTGGCTCTTCGTCTTTGGCTTGCGCACCGCTTCGACCTCGGTCAATTTTTCATAGTAGAATTTGTCAAGCACATTCTCGAAGTGATCCAGTTCCTTCTCCGAATATCCCTCGAGCGGATAGATCTGCCTTAACATCTCGGTAATCTCTGGCACATCCTTCTGCACGATTGTCATCAGGTCGTGATATCCAAACTGCCCCGCTGAGACCACGGATTCGAGGATTTCCTCATCGGTCGCCTTATATTTCTTACCCCGGAGGATGGTCTTGATGTTCCAGACATCCCACCATCTGAGATACTCAGAGATCAGCTGGTGCGACTCTCCTGCCGATATAGTGAGCAGTTTTCTGTATGTCAACGCAAGATTCTGGTTCAGGGCATGTTCGATCAGATTGACGCCATCATACCTCTGCGCGAGTTCGTCGACATCTGCCTTGTACTCGGAGTCCTCGATGAACCTTGTGACCTCTGCGACCTCCATCTTCATCAGTCTCGGATAAACCTCGTTTGGCAGCAGCTTGCTCTTCATCGCTCGCACTCTTGCGCATAGGTACGCGTAACTTTTGGTGCCTTGTTTCCGTTTCCACGGTGTCTTCAGCATATATTCACCTGTGTGCCTACAAAGGAGTCCGAATCGATATATATCTTTCGATTTGCAGGGGTTGCCCCGAAGCCGTTACTGTTGTTGTTGCTGCCGGTACTTCGGTGGGGGGGATCGCATCCCCATATCCGGGGCACGTCATGCAACCGCTGTTCCAGCCGGAACCTCGCGCTCGGGCACGAGCAGGATTGCGCCATCAGTGTCCCCTGCAAGGATCATGCCCTGCGACTCGACGCCGAATAACTTTACAGGTTGCATGTTTGCAAGCACCACAACCTGTCGTCCAACCAGATCATCAGGGTTATGAGTCTCTGCGATGCCGGCAACGATCTGCCGATCCCGGTTCTCGCCAAGATCGACAAGCAGTCTCAGAAGTTTTTTCGATTTCTTGATGGGTTCTGCGCTAACGATCGTGCCGATGCGGATGTCCAGTTCTGAAAACTCCTCGAAAGTGATGTGTTTCTTCTTTACTGCCTTGCTGACCCGTTCTTCAAGAATCTCTTCCATCTCCTGTATCGTTGCATCCTCTATCTTTGCAAAGAGCATTGCCGGCTTTGGCATTGATTGCCCGACCTCGATCTCGGATGTTGCTTCATCGTATGAGATACTGTTAAGCCCCGTGCCCATGCCAACCTGCGCCCATGCGGCAGATGCCGTTGCTGGCATCACCGGCTCAAATAATACGGCAAGAGCCTTTACGATCTGGATGCAGTTCCTGACAACCTTCCCTGCACCCGGAGCGTCCGTCTTTATCAGTTGCCACGGCTCGTTTGACTGGAAATAGGCATTGCCAAACGCGGCAAGGTTCATCGCAGCATCGATGCCACGTTTGAACTCATATTCATTAAACGCCGCGATCACAGCAGCCCTCGCGTCCTCTATATTTGTAAAGACCTCGGGATCGATGTCCCCATCAGGAACCGTTCCAAAGTTCTTGTGCGCGAAGAGCAGTGTGCGGTATACGAAATTTCCAAGCGTCCCAACGAGTTCGTTGTTCACCTTCTCCTGAAAGACCTTCCACGAGAAGTTCAGTTCCTTCGTGTGCGAGGTGTAGCTTGCAAGATAGTACCGCAGCAGGTCGGGATGAAAGCCCTTGTCGAGATAATCGTCATTTACCCAGACCACATA
>QMVM01000055.1 GCA_003661105.1 Methanosarcinales archaeon
GAGAAGAACGAAGAGGAGGCAGGTCTTATCAAGATTTATGAGTATAAGGTCGGTGGGACTGTAAATAAATTCGAAGAGAAGTTCTGAACGCGAAAAGTGTACGCGATGTTATGAGCCTTACCACCTTACTGATATAAAAATATTGCTCTGGCAACAGGCGGGGAAGAGATATCAACACATT
Source organism: Methanosarcinales archaeon (assembly GCA_003661105.1). GTDB lineage: Archaea > Halobacteriota > Methanosarcinia > Methanosarcinales > Methanogasteraceae > Methanogaster_A. The sequence continues at coordinate 182 of QMVM01000055.1, forward strand.
TACATCCCATAACCACCAACATTAGCACCGTGACACCTGACAGTACGCGACTATATTTTGATGCTCTTGAAAGCGATTTGGAGCGCGCCGTCGAGATTGCATCAGAGGCACGTCTGCGCGGTAAAGACCCCGAGACATACCCTGAGATCCCGATGGCGAAAGACCTTGCAGATCGGGTCGAGAACCTGATCGGCATTCCGGTTGCTGACCGGATTCGTGAACTGGCTTATGATCTTAAGATGAGCAGGGAGGAGTCTGCGATGCAACTTGGTGCTGACCTCGCAGGGATGCGCATCCACACCTTCGAGAGCAGGGATGAGGCTGTGGAGATGGCGATACGGGCCGCTGTTGCGCTCCTGACCGAAGGGGTCGTTGCAGCGCCGATAGAAGGGATTGCTAAGATTACTATAGAAAAGAACGACGACGGCACCGAATTTATCCGTATCTTCTACGCAGGACCGATCAGGAGTGCTGGAGGTACTGCGCAGGCGCTATCTGTGCTGGTTGCCGACTATGTGCGGCGGGAGCTCGGGATCAACAGGTACATGCCGAGAACTGAAGAGATCGAGCGGTGTGTGGAAGAGATAACGAAGTATCGGACGGTCGCAAACCTGCAGTACACGCCAAGCGACGAGGAGGTTAGGTTGATCACGACAAACTGCCCGATCTGCATCGATGGAGAGCCGACCGAGGAAGAGGAGGTCGAAGGCTACCGGAATCTGGCACGGATCGAGACGAACCGCGTTCGCGGCGGGATGGCTCTCGTCATCGCAGAAGGCATGGCACTCAAGGCGCCAAAGATCCTGAAACATGTGGCGAAACTGCATCTCGATGGCTGGGATTTTCTAAACCGGCTCGTCACGAAAGGAACAAGTGACGACAGCGGCATTACGGTAATCGAACCGAAGAGCAAATATCTAAATGACCTTATTGCGGGAAGACCGGTCTTTTCACATCCATCGAGGCCCGGTGGTTTCCGGCTCAGGTACGGAAGGGCGAGAAACACCGGATTTGCTGCCGCGGGCATCTCTCCTGCGACGATGATCATAACCGATAGCTTTCTGGCCACCGGAACCCAGACGCGTGTCGAACGGCCTGGAAAGGCGGCAGGCATCTCTCCTGTAACCGGCATCGAGGGTCCAACCGTGCGCCTCTTTAGCGGGGATGTGGTGCGCATTGACGATGAAAATGGTGCGGTGCTGCTGCATGACCGGGTCGAGGAGATCCTCGATGTCGGTGAGATTCTCATCAATTACGGCGATTTCCTTGAGAACAACCATCCGCTGATGCCGCCATCATACTCGTTTGAGTGGTGGATATCAGAACTTAAAGAGCTGGCAGGCACTGAGACTGTGAGTGAAATGTCAGACGCCGATCTCAAGGATCCGGATCAGGAATTTGCGCTCGAACTCTGCGACCGCTATGGTGTACCGCTCCACCCTAAGTTCACATACCTCTGGCACGATATCTCAATTGGGGATTTCAGAACCCTATCCGCACATATCTCCTTGCACGGCAGGGTTGATGACCGGGTTCTTCTGATCCCATACGATTCGGGCGTGAAAAAGATTCTCGAGACGATCCTTCTCCCGCACAGGGTCGTGGATGGCGGGATAACGCCCGTTAAAAATTCTCCGTCCCTGGCGTCGGCGCCGGAGGCGTTAGCGATATCTGATCCACTTCCGCTGATGCGATGCGTCGGCACAGGGACTAGGGGTGACGGAAGGCAGGATTCCAAAGAACAAAACGTTCTTGATGCGATATTTAAGATAAGCGGCATCCGTGTCAGACCAAGGGCACCAACCAGGATCGGTGCGCGAATGGGGCGACCTGAAAAATCAGATAGACGGGAGATGAAGCCGGCGCCCCATGTTCTATTCCCTGTCGGGACTACCGGCGGGAAATCAAGGTTGCTTGCAAAGGCATCGAACTATACCCAATCGATGAACGCAGGAATCGGCGTGATCCCTGTCGAGATCGGGATGCGCAAATGTCCATCCTGCGGAAACGAGACCTACGAATATAGTTGCGGATGCGGGATGAGAACAGAGCCAGTACTCTTCTGCCCGCGGTGCAACATCCATGTTGAGAGCCGCACCTGTCCAAAATGCGGTCTGCAGACGACGTCTGCCCGGAAGATCGACCTCGATCTGAAGACGCGGTACGCATCAGCGTTCGCAAACCTAGGGGAGCGGGACAATCTTCCGAGTTTCAAGGGGGTTCAGGGCATGATATCGAAGGATAAAAGTCCGGAATCGCTTGAGAAAGGAATTCTCCGCGCAAAACACCGCGTATTCGTCTTCAAGGACGGCACTGTGAGGTACGACCTGACAGACCTGCCGCTCACACACTTCAACGCAGAGGAGATCGGGGTAGATCTCGATACGTTGAAGCGTATCGGATATGAATATGATATCAACGGACTTCCACTAACCGATAAGAGCCAGATACTGGACCTCCGTGTGCAGGATATTATATTATCAATCGATGCTGGCGAATATCTGCTCAGGGTCTCTCATTTCATCGATGACCTTCTCGTGAAGTACTACGGAGGCGTTGCATACTACAACGCCTCGAAGAGGAACGATCTCATCGGCAGACTGGTGATCGGGCTTGCCCCACACACCTCTGCTGGCGTACTCGGGCGGCTCATTGGGTTTACGAGGAGCTCGGTCGGGTATGCGCACCCGTTTTTTCATGCCGCGAAACGGAGGAACTGCCTCGCCCCTGACACCGATGTCCTGGTTCTGAATTCCAAAAAACCTGTTTTTGCGAGACTTAAGGACATTTACGATTCAGCAGAGTCTCCGAAGATTATCGATGATTTTGGCACGGTGCAGAAGTTGGTCAAAGGAGTCGAAACGTACGCGATGAACCCGGAAAGTGGCAGATTCGAGGTAAAGAAGGTAAAATCAGTCATTAAAACTCCTGCACCCTCCAATCTGGTGCGAATAACGTCAAAGTCCGGGCGGGCATTCGTTGCCTCGCCAGAGCACAGGATGATGGTGCATTCGGAAGGGGGGTATGAGTTTAAGAAGATACTGGAACTCTCCGAGAGCGACAGACTCCTTCTGCCGAAGAGAATCGATATCGCCGAACACGATTCCGAAGAGATAGACCTGCTCATGGAATTTTTGAGGATCGGCGGATCATCAGGGGATATCATGGTCAGGGAAGTCAGATCATGTACTGAAAAGTGTATAGGCGATCTCGGAGGGTTGAAATCCGCCGCTCAACAGGTGGGTATGGGCAAAAAAATACTCTCCAACTATCTCTACCGCGATAGCATTCCACTGTACACTCTGAAATCGCTGCTCGATTTATCGGGGAACGGCTGGGATATGATCGAAGGGTGCAAACTCGGTGTCAAGCGAGATCACACGACAGTTCCACGAATAATCAGAATAGACGAGAGTTTTATGCGATTGATTGGATATTATCTTGCAGAGGGGTATGCGAGATTCAGAGATAGGAGCTTCTACCAGATCGGTCTTTCATCGATGGAAGATGATATCTTGAAAGATATGGAGCAGTGTATCACAGATGTCTTCGGAATTGTTCCCGGACGATCGGATCATGTCCTGACCATATCCAGCAGACTGGTATATCGCCTGTTCGCAGAGATTCTTGGAACCGGAAAGGGTGCAAGGGACAAGCGAATCCCCTCTGGATTTGCCAGTCTGCCTCTAAATAAGATCAAGCACCTTCTGAGTGCGTATTTTGCTGGAAACGGCTCTGTAGAGAAGGATCGGCTCCATGTCACCTGTTCCTCAGTCAGCAGAAGACTTCTGCAGGACATCGGACTGCAACTGCTCAGATTCGGCATCTCCTACCGGCTGAAACATGAGAGGAGACCTGCCGGCGGGGCTGCGAAGGAATTTTACGATAAGTTGGGAGAGTCCCCTCTTTTTGATCTGTATTACATCTCGATACGGTCATCTTATGCTCGGATATTTGCTGAGGAGATCGGGTTTGCATCGGTACGAAAAGAGGCAGCCTTAAACTCGGTTCTCTCGAAAGAAAGAACGCAGCGGTCTACCGTAGCCGGTGATGCGATCCTCGATGAGATAGAGACGATAGAACCCGACCGAGCGGAGACGGATTACCTGTACGACATAGAGGTTGAGGATCATCACAATTTCCTGATCAACGATTTTATGGTATCTGCGAACTGTGACGGCGACGAAGACTGCGTCATGCTGCTCATGGACGGATTACTCAATTTTTCGAGGTCGTATCTGCCTGCAAGGCGTGGCGGCTGGATGGATGCCCCGCTCGTACTCACAACACGGATCGATCCAAAGGAGATCGACAAGGAGGCGCACAACATCGATATCATGGAACAGTATCCACTTCGATTCTATGAATTGGCAAGCGATTTCGCAAACCCGAAGGATGTCGAGGATCTGATGGACACGGTGTCAAAGCATCTCGGGACCGAGGCGCAGTATATGAGTAGGTTCACGCACCCGACATCGAATATCGCAGCGGGACCTCTGAACAGCGCATACAAGACACTCGGATCGATGGTCGAGAAGATGGATGCACAATTAGCGCTTGCCCGAAAGACGAGAGCGGTCGATGCCGATGATGTTGCCGAGCGAGTGATCAACTCACATTTCCTGCCTGACATGATCGGAAACCTCCGTGCATTCTCCCGGCAGAAGGTTAGGTGCGTGAAGTGTGGCGCGAAGTTTAGGAGACCGCTCTTAAGCGACACCTGCCCGAAATGTCACGGTAGGGTCATACTGACAGTCACAGAGGGTTCTGTCAAGAAGTATCTCGATACATCCACGCGTGTGGCAACGGAATATGAGGTGTCTGAGTATACGCGGCAGCGGATCGAGCTGATCGGTCTTGAGATCAAGTCGCTTTTTGAGAGTGATAAGTCAAAACAGATGGGGCTGCTTGATTTTATGTGATGCAAGTGTTTCGTTGGGTGCGCACTTCTCTTCAGTTGGGACTCGAAAAACCGAGGGCTTTCAATTCGTATGGGACATTGGTCCTGATTCGTGCGTTTTTTTAGATATTCGAAGCTTGAAGTTGCAGAAACGTCACTAAACCCCGCAATAGAATTGCGGGGCATCGTGTGGATGCTCAGTAATTATATTGCTATCGTTTTTTCAGAATTTGCATTTTCAATGAGGCGCAGTTTCTCATCCTCTCACCTTATTTGTTCAGTTGTTCCTCTTGGCACCTAATCATAAAATTGAAAACATACTCAACCGCAGATAAACGCTGATGAACACAGATTTGTTGATCAGTCATCTGCGGCTATTCAGAAGCCATGAAATTTAAGACGCTACCGAAAAATCGGCAGCGCCGTCCCCGCGATTGCTTACCTAAAACACCCTGTCAAGGATTTTCGTCACTTGGTCTTTGTTCTGTAGGCTGGTTGTAGCCGCTACTACTTCTCCGCTCTTGAAATACACCGTGAATGGCAATCCCATGAATGATGCGCATTCAGGCAAATTTCTTATAAAATTTGCTGCACGGGTGTCGAAATCCTGGTCGCAGAGTAGGACATGCGGATATCCCTTTTCCAGCTCTTCCATAATACCATAAACAGGGATACACATCGGCCCCATTCTCCCACAGCAAATCATAACATTTTCATTGTTTTCTATAGCTTCCTTAACCTCTTGTTCCGTTTCCAGATGTTTCAGATTTGTGTTTAGCATCTTATTTCCTCCTTTTTAATATATCCGACTTGTTGCAATACGTCATCCACATTCGGGTTGGCTACGCCAGTATCGGCACTTCGTATATGGCATCCGCACCAAAACCATACATGATCGCAGAGAGATTTCCACCTCCACTTTACATCGCCCCGCCCATCATCGCGAGAGTTCCCGAAAAACCCGGTCTCCAACCTCATGAACATCCCCACTCACTCAGCCGCTGGCCCTGTTTTGGAGTCGGCAATCTCTCTTAACCGCGCAACCAAAATCTTCTCCGGCTTCTCCGCAGGTGCCGGAGGTGTATCATACGGCAACTTTGCAAGCGCACGGGCAAGCGCGGGAAGCACCTCATACTCTTTCTTGATCGAGTAAAAACCGGGACGTGCCCCGCCGCCGCGGTCTGCGCGACATCTTCTCGGATCTCCCGGAATAAAACCACGTTCTTTGATAAACGCTCCCGGATCGATTTTCCGGATGGTTTTGGTAAGCGCGTTGACCATCGCCTCCTCTCCGTGCACCATCATGCCGTAACATGTCTCCTTGATCGTGACATCTGCATGGAGTTCGTAGATCAAGAGATGCATCTCGCTTGGCAGTTCCGACGAGAGCACAACCAGTCTGGTAATCTTTCCCATCTTCACACCTCTGTTACGTAAACGGTATTCTCGTCCCCGATATCCTGCAGTTTATCGAGATCGATGACTCGTCCGATGATGTTTGTGTACGCGAATTTCTCACCCGATGGTCCGTATCTCGAATCGTCTGTGAGTTTCACGCCGACCGTCTGCGCATACTTCGCAGCCTGACTTGTAACGCCAATCTCACCGGCTGGTACAGTCTCTTCGGGTACGTTCTCGGGCATGATCTCTTTCTTCACCTCGGGCATCCTGAATAGCCGGGTAGCCTCATACACTGCAAAGACCGGAAGCGCACCGATCGGTGATTTGAGAAGTCCGAGAGCGTGGCGGAAGAACTCGATCGTCTTTGGTGCGAGATCGTCGTATAATTCAATTCTTATGAGATTCTTCTGAGAAACCCCCTGCCCAGTAACCTCACAGGCTCCCACGATCTCCATCGTGGTCTCGGGAGTCTGCTGCACGATCACGTCGGAATCGGCAGTCTCTCCATCGCGACGCATGGTTATGCCGCGTTCTCTTATCTCCGCCTCTGCCGCTTCGAATGTCTTGCCAAGCAGCATGATACGCTCGGGATTGATATGGAACGCGATTGCCTGATCCGCATCCACGAGCTGGATCAGTTCCATGCCACTGGTCACCGTACCGACCACAGAGTGGCTCGGGGCTGAGGTCTTGTCAAGTTTCGATATGTACACACGCCCGAGTCCGGCACCGTTCGACCTGACTGTTATTATACCGGCGCTTCTTGGTTCTTTCTGCTCGAACGGGCATTCTTCGCCTTGCAGTGATTCTGTGGATGCAAACGCGTGCGAGACGGTGCTGAATGCCAGTACACCATCCTTTACCGCTGCTAAGAAATGTTCTGCGCCGTAAGGGGCATCTGGCGAGAGTTCAACCGCGGCATAAGTGAATATACGCATCCCTGGCTTGATTTCGGTCGAGAGGTCTGCCGTCACGATCTTGTCGACGATCGTCTCCCACCGCTCGACAGGGGCGATGCCCGTTATCGAGTCGCCTGTATCGAGAGAGTCAATCACACCCCTCCCACTAACGATTCTTCCGAAAACGCCGCCATCCATCGGTGCTCCATGTGCAGCGGTGTGCAGTTGTTTCGATATGACCATGTAAGTATGGTCGGCAGCATAGCCGCCTGTGCCAAAGAGCACATCCCACCGCACATATTCGTGGTCCCGGTGGGATGGGGTGATACTTGTCTTAAACGGCCCAAATGCGAGCGCATCTCTTCCAGCCCACCTGACGCCGGAATTCGCGATCTCCGATTCCGCAGCCCGCCAGACGTCCTGATGTGCTGACAGTTCGATCCCGATATCGCCTTTCGTCGTACTGATCAGGTACTCGGCAGTCGCTTTTTTCGACTCCTCAGTCCCCTTGATAATGGCTATGGTCGTACCTCTATAAGGCGACTCTGCATGTTTAAGCACGTCCGCAAGCGTGGAGCCATCGGACACGGTGAGCGGCTTAGTATCGAGTTCGATAGTGATCATGACTTGTACATTTCCTCGCGTTCGCCTTCATCGAGTTTGGCAATCACGGTATCCACATCACCGATCTCGATGACCTTACCATCTCGCATCAGCGCTGCACGATCGCAGACATCCACGACAAAGTCCATGTCGTGCGACACGATTATGAATGTCTCTCCGAGTTCCTCTCTTGCCTCAAGGATTGATTTTGTAACATCGACTCTGGTCACGGGATCCATCGTCCCGGTTGGCTCGTCGAGGATGATGATTCTCGGCTCCTTGATGAGTACCTGCGCCATCGCAACGCGGTGTGCCTCCCCGACACTCAGTTCGTCAGGCATCTTCTCAAGAACCTCGCGCGCCCTATCTTCAGTGAATCCCGCCGTCTTCAGGACGAGTATGGACTTTCGTTCTCCCAGTTCCCCGGGCAGTTCCAGTCCTATCGATTCGGTCAGGTTATCAAGCACATTCCTGTGCGGGTAGAGCGAATATTCCTGGTGCAGGAGTCCGATGTGTTTGACTGCCCGCCCGGCACGTTCAGCACCTCGGTCGGTCAGATCGATCCAGTCATCCCCGATCCGGACCTCAACATCACCTGCTGTTGCATTCACAGAGCCGTTTAAGATCTTTGACGCAGTGGTCTTGCCTGCACCGCTGACACCAACGAGACCGAATATCTCGCCTTCAGACACCTCAAACGAGATGTTGTCCACGGCACGCACGACACCACGGTCGACCGAGATGTAGGTCTTCTTCAGGTCATGGACCTTGATGATCGGCTCTCCGATCTCTGCTGTGTATGATCCGACCGTGCCAACTGTGCTCATGAACCGTTCGACGACCTTTTTCGGATCGCCCTGTTCGACGATCTCGCCGTCTTCGAGCAGTATTGCCCGGTCAGCCAATTCTTCAATGACACCAGACCAGTGCGAGGTGATCGCAAGCGTCATGCCGTAATCCTCCTTCGCAGCAATGATGCTCTCGTGCACGGCTTCGGCAGTCCTCCTGTCGAGCGTTCCTGTCGGCTCATCTGCAAGGAGCACCATCGGCTCCTTGGCAAGCTGCCGTGCAAGCACGACGCGCTGCTTCTCACCACCGCTTAATTCTCTTGCAACATGCATCATCCGGTGCGACAGATTCACCTGATCGATCAGGTCAGCCGCCCTATCGACAGCCTCTGTTGCCGGGTAATTGATCTCGATGAGCGCGTTGATCACATTCGTGATCACCCGTTCATCCCCGTAGAGCGCGAAGGTGCGCTGGAGCATGATTGCAATTCGGGTCGCAATGCTACGCCGAAGCGGGCTATACTTGTCGAGCGATACGAAATCAGCATCCATCGGCGTTAATTCGGTACCACATTTCGGACATGGCGTTCCAACCTTGCTCGGTGGTTCGGCATGAGCGCAGTTCTCGCAGTATGCGATGTGGTAGATAACCTCTCCAGAACTGGTTTCGTGTTCCTTGATTCCTCTTAAGAGGTGCATCAGCACAGTCTTTCCTGCACCACTGCGTCCAAGAATCCCAATACACTCTCCTTCCTCTATTGTCAGGTTGATATCTTTCAGAACCTTCTTGCCCTTGAATTCCATGCTCAGGTTCTTAATGTCGATCAGGGCTGTCATTTATACCTCCTATCTTCAAGCACTGTAGATGATCTTGATTGGATTTACATATACCTATCAACCTACATCAATTGTACTATATTAATCTTTCACACACCGGGAGTAATATGGCTTTCGCATGGCAACCGACCTCTCGAGCAACACGTGCATCTCATTTTCGGATGCGCCCACTATGCTTATAAGATTGTCATTACTGAGCAGACAACCTTTTAATTTTCCATCAGAGGTCACACGCAGGCGGTTACAGTTAGCACAGAACAGGGAGTTGTCGATCGGTCGCACGAGCTCAACCTCTGCGCCATCGACCATATATTTCCTGCGGCGGTGCATCTGTCTGGTGATGATCTCGGATGCGCGTGCGCGTAGTGTGTCTTCGACCGCGCCCATATCAGCAGCCTCACATATCCCTGTGAAATCCATCAGTTCGATGATCTGGAGTATAACGTCCCGGTTCGACCGTGTGAAATCGATCAGATCCTCGATCTCGTCGTCGTTTATCCCACCCAGTAGCACCATATTTA
>QMVM01000056.1 GCA_003661105.1 Methanosarcinales archaeon
CACTGGCATCTCAACTGGCCTCCAGCAGTGGAGGCAGCGGTGGTTGCACGAGAGCGTCGGCGTCATCTGGATGCACCGGTGTGACTGGATGCCATAGAACTGCGATTTGTAGCAACTACCCTCACCCCGGATCGCCCGGTTTAACCAGTGGCAGGTCTTTACCGCGCTGTGCCTGCCTGCTATATGGTAGCCGTGTTTTTTCAAGAGATTCTCAAGTTCTGGTTTCATTTTAGTCTAATACTCTCGCAAATTTGATATAATGGTTTGGGGTATGGAACTTGGTAAGGGGTTATCGTGGACGAGTGAACTGTTGAAGGTTATGGGGCTCGAAGGGGAATGCTGAACGGGAGTTTTTTTAATGTGGCAAACTCAAGTTACGTTTAAAATGAAAATCTTTGTGAGCTCAACGTATCTGGACTTGGCGGAGTATCGAACTAAGGCGAGGAAAGCTATCGAAGAAAGTGGGAACGAATTTGTTGGGATGGAGGACTTTCAGAGCCACACACATGAAGCCCCAGAGTTCTGTCCTGAAATGGTGGGGGCGTGCAACGTCCTTGTTCTCATAGTTGCTTACGGACGCGGGTATGTGCCAGACGGAGGGGCGATCTCGATGACCCGGTTGGAGTATGAACATGCTCTCGCAAAGAATATTCCGGTCAGGTGTTATCTGCCCGAGTGCGATTATCCCTGGAATCCAGAGTTTATAGATAAAGATCGGAGATCCATCGATGAATTTCGTGGTTTGATCTTGGATAAGCATATCTGCTCATTTTTTACGACACCAGAGAGCCTTTATGAAAAATTGGGTTCCGACATCGGGAAATTTCCCTTTCCCCCATACATCCCCAATCCGTACCCTCTACAGGAGCATTTTACAGGGAGGGTGCGAGAGAGGGGGATGCTTACAAAATGGCTGAAGAAAGGGGATCAGCCGATGCGGTCCATAATCGCTATGGGGGGCATGGGAAAAACGGCATTGGCATGGTACTGGCTCAATGAAGATATTCTGGGAAGCGACGAACAGCCGAGAAAGATCGTCTGGTGGTCATTCTATGATCGGGAGTCGAGTTTTGGCAGATTTCTCAGAAAGGCTATCGAGTACTTCAGCGATGATGAAGTAGACTGGAGTTCGCTTGAGTCGAGAAGGGGCCAGATGGAACACCTCCGTAAAATTTTACGGGATAACCGCTTTCTTCTCGTGCTTGACGGTGTGGAAAGGATGCTGCGTGACTATTACAGTCTGGAATCTCCTTATCAAAGTGATGAGATCGAAGAGGCGGATGCAATGGGAAATGACTTTCGCTCCTGCATCGATCCCAATTTCGGTATGTTTCTCCAGTGGATGGCAAGTGGCAATCTGCAAACGAAGACACTCTTGACCAGCTGTCTCTACCCCAAGGAACTTGACGATTTGGAAGGGTCTTGGAGGAAGGATCTGAGAGATGGATAGGGGCGATGCCGTTTTATTTTTCCGAAGTCGGGGCGTTATTGGATTGAGGGCAGAGATCGAGGCGGCTTGTGGGGAGGTTGGCTATCACTCACTCTCCCTCAGACTGCTCTCAGGACTGATCGTGCATGATCCAAGAAACCCAGGGGACATACAGGAATGGAGAAAATACAACGTGATACCTGATCTGAAGGGACGAGAAGGGCACAACATCTTAGATATTGCTTACGATCCGCTGGACGAGAAAAAGCAGGCGCTGATAAGCAGCCTTTCCGCATTCAGAAATCCAATGGATTACGATGCTGCCACCACCTTTAACGATTTCGGCAACGAGAGAAGATTCAATGAGGCTTTGATTGAACTTGTGGACAGAGGACTGCTTTTCAGAAATATGGCGCGCAATAGATTCGATTTGCACCCTGTTGTGCGCGGGTACTGTTATGAGCGATTGAGCGACAAGGAGGCAGTTCACGTCAAACTGATCGATTATTTTGCTAAAATTCCAGAGCCAGAAGAGATCAGGACTGTGGATGATCTGGCACCGGTTATCGAACTGTACCACCACACAGTTAGAGCATGGAGGTATGATGCGGCGAGAGGGTTGTTTGAGGGTAGACTTGCAGAACCGTTGTATCTTAGATTTGGGGAATACCAGACAAGAGTTGAACTGTTGCGCGCTCTCTTTCCAGACGGGGATAACAAATTACCAAGATTAAAAGATGAAGGTGATCAGGCATGGACACTGAATGCGCTGGCGATCTCTTATGCACGATTGGGGAAGCCCAGACCGGCGTTGCGGTTGTTGGAGATGCAAATTGCAATTCGAGAGGGGGCAAAGCAATAAAAAGGAGTTATCCGTTGGTCTGGGCAACCTCGCTTATAGTCAGATTCAAATCGGCGAACTCGATTCTGCCGAATATAGCATCAGGCGAAGAATTGAGATCAGCCGCGAGAGTGGACTTGAATACATAGAGGCAGTTGGACGCCGAATACATGGGCAACTACTTTATTATCAAGGACAATTTGAAGAGTCAGAAAAGGAACTTGAAAGCGCTCTTGGGTCATTTATTAGATTAGATGAAGTTCGAGCTCAATGCAATGTTTGGATACATCGTTCTATCCGTTCTATTCTCATGTCCAACGCTGAAGATGCTTTGAGATGTGCAACAAAGGTACGTGAAATAGCAGAAACTGAGTATAGGGAAAGACGCATCATCTATGCTGAATGGCTCCTTGGTGCAGCCCACCTTATGAAGGACGACCTTGTCGATGCCGATGAGCATCTGAACGAGGCGTTGACGAGAGATCGGAAGATCAATTTGGTGGAGTTAGAACCTTACATCCTGCTGGAGCTTGCAAAACTCAGATTCAAAGAGGATCGGAACGAAGAAGCGCTGAACTTTGCAGACGAGGCATTGTAGATTGCGGACAGATGCGAATACCGGTTGAAGCAAGCTGACATACACAACTTCTTGGCGGAGTTTTATCTGGATTCTGGCGATCGTGGGAAAGCAAGATTGCATGGAATAATCGCAAAAGAACGTGCAGAGTGCGGCTACAAGCCAGCCTTTGAGCGGGCGGAGGAACTGCTTGTGGCAATCGGGAAACCCCAACCGCCCGCCATATTATATAAGACGAAAGACTGATGATGCAGGCAATACTGATATACAAACGTGCAAATAAACAAGAAGAAGATATATGAACAACTTAAGATAAATCCAAAAAACGTTAGATTTGAGGCACTCTGTAAAGCAGCAGAGTTGTTCGGTTTCAGGTTTAGAGGAGGTAAAGGAAGTCATAGAATATACGTTAGAGATGGTGTGAGAGAAATGTTGAATTTCCAGAATGTTAAAGGAAAGGCAAAACCATATCAAGTTAAACAATTATTAAATGTTGTTGAGAAATATAAATTATTGGAGGAAGAAAATGTATAAGTATGCAATAGAGATATTCTATAGTGAGGAGGACGAGGGGTACATTGCAGTAGTTCCAGAGTTAGCAGGGTGTTCAAGCTTTGGAGAGACTGAGGCAGGGGCGTTAAGAGAGGCTATGACTGCAATATCTCTCTGGTTACAAACTGCCAAAAATGAGAGTAGAGAGATCCCACGACCCAAGGGAAGAGAGCTATTGCGGGCGATTGTTGACGAAAAAATCGTTCTTCGCCCCACCCACTCACAAAAGATCGTCGCATAACAAGGTCCTCTGTCTAGCACCACTGATTCATCCAAATTTCCTTCCAGTAACTTCAGATGCCGAGCATATTCAAATCACCGATAACATGAAGAGAGCGCAACTTTTTAAAATATTTTAAATTTATGCCCCACATGAAACTCTGCGATCTGGTGCATCTGCTCCCAAAGGAGGCAAAACTTCTCCCGCGCGGCTGGCAGATTCTTGGTACCGTGATCCTCGTAAGCATCCCGGATGCGCTTCGCAATCACGCAAACGCGATCGGGGATGCGCTTCTTGCGATGTATCCGAGATGCAGCACAGTGCTCTGGAACAGAGGTGTAGCGGGACGCTTCCGTGAGCCGATCTGCGAGGTGATCGCGGGAACTGGCGAGACAGAGACGATCCACAAGGAGAATGGCTGCTACTTCAAACTCGATGCTGCGAGGATCATGTTCTCGCAGGGAAATCTCGTAGAGCGGATGCGGATGGCGCAAATCTGCGAAGACGAGGTTGTTCTGGACATGTTTTCCGGAATCGGCTACTTCTCGATCCAGATTGCAGTCCATTCACGCCCGAAAAAGGTTATCGCAATCGAACTCAACCCGACCGCATACCACTATCTCACAGAGAACATCAGGATCAACCGGGTGGAGGATCTCATTTTTCCGGTGCATGGGGATTGTGCGGTAAAAGCTCCTGAGAATATCGCAGACCGGGTGATTATGGGATATCTCGATTCATCACATGAACAGATCGTGAAGGGGTTGCTTGCAGCGAGATCGGGCGGAATACTGCATTACCACGAGGCGACTCCGACAGTACTTGCATACCAGCGCCCGATCCAGCGGATCAAGGATGCAGCGCAGGCGTGTGCGCGTATATGTGGGTGCAGGCGCAGCGTTGAGATACTCGGCTGCCGCACCATCAAGAAGTATGCGCCAGGGATTGTGCATGTGGTGGTGGATGTGAGGGTTACGTAGTACTGTGGCTGCCACACCACCGGGGGTTGACAGCCTCTGTTGCCAGGTGATTTTGCAGGATGTATGCCCGCATCAATGAAAACTCCAGTGAAATCACTGGATTTCATGGTGGGCTGGACAAAAGACGCGCTTGAATCATGGGATCGCCAGAATGATCTGAGTAACTTCCTCCGGTGTCAGGTTATGCGGTTTGATATAGAAGACCCATGCCCCATCTACCCAGAAGTACTGGGGCATATCGTCCGGTGCAATCCGGTATACAGTCGTCCCATCGATCGTGATCTCTTCGAGTGTGGATTCCCAGTCGCCGCCAAATTTGCGGATGCCTATGACCATCTTTTCGGTTTCATCATTTGCAAGCGTCTCGTTTTTGTATAGCGTCGTCCAGAGTGTCAGAAACCCCTCACCTTCTCCGTGGTAATGTATGATCGCAAGATCCTCTATGTTCTCGATGCTGCCGATGTGTGACTCTTTTACCCGCTGCAACGCATCCGTACCGGTCGATACCACAACCCGGTTCATGCCAAGAATCTCGGCTGGCGCGATCTCTGTTGCGTTCGGATGCGGTGCTAACGATGCTGCTGATGTTGCTGGCGGCGTGTGGACGGTTTCATCCGCGCTCTGATCGGTGATGCATCCGGCAGATGCAAGTATCAGCAGCACAGCGGTGATTGCGAACAGGTATGTGGCTTGTTTCATGGCTTCCGGTTTTACATGCCAACTAATAACAACTTTTCGCTTTAGGGGCTGCCAACCCTGCTCTGGTGGTTGTTCCAAATAAGATTGGACAAATCACACGAAGTATCCCCATGCAATTCGAATCTCTATGTGAATTCAGTCCCGAAGCCCGCGTGAACCGAAAGGAATACATCAGATGAATCCGACTGGATCACTATGAATGTTAGAGAGGTCATGCGCGAAGAGGTCGTCACCTGCCAGATCGATGACACCATCAGAACGGCTTCATCCTTGCTAAAAGAGCATAACATAAGCGGCATGCCGGTCATGGACGGCGACGGGCTGGCTGGCATCGTTACCGAGTCTGATCTGCTGAAGTTGCTCGAACTGCCAGAGCACCGCCATGGTCTGTGGCTGCCAAGCCCGCTCGAGATCATCGAGATACCGCTGCGCGAACTGATCGGATGGGAAGAAGCGAAGAAGGCACTTACGGACGTGGGTGATAAACCAGTGCACACGATCATGACAAAGCATGTGCACACGATCTCGCCAGACGACTCGATTGAGGCGGCCAGCACGCTGATCACAAGTCACCGGATCAACCGGCTGCCTGTAACCGAGAATGACAAGCTGGTCGGCATCGTGACGAGGGGTGATATCATCCGCGGACTGGCAGTTACCTGATAGTATCGATCTGGCTTGGTTGTATGATCGTCCAGTCGATCTTCACACCGTTTTTATCATGTAGCGTCACACGCAGCGGAGTTTCAGGAAGTTCGGACGGCATCACATCGATCTCGAGGTACGCTTTGTCGCCGACATTGATATCCAAATCCTTTTTCGCCTTACCAAAGAAGAGCCGCTTCTTCGATACCTTCCGCTGCACAACGATGTTGTTCCAGGTCTTGCCTTCCACGATCGATAGGATTTCACAAGAGATTTTTTTAGCTGACTGATTCATGGGACTCACATCTTCCGATTCACGCCAGATTATTTTAACGTTTTGACTGGTCAGGGCTGCCAACCCGGCGCCTCATAACACCATGGCAACTTGATAGTCTCGCCAGAGACTTTTAAACAAAGCAGCAACTCCCCGTGTCCTCTGTGGCTACTCTTCTTTGCCACAACCCAAAGTCCGCCCGGAAGAACTTAAAAAGTGCCCCCCGCCACGCCGCAAGTTATATATCAAGCATCCATAACAGATACCATCATGTCAATGTCGATCGGTCTCGCTGGAAAACCAAACTC
The DNA here is from genome assembly GCA_003661105.1 of Methanosarcinales archaeon. Classification (GTDB taxonomy): domain Archaea; phylum Halobacteriota; class Methanosarcinia; order Methanosarcinales; family Methanogasteraceae; genus Methanogaster_A. Next base: position 6,526 of record QMVM01000056.1, read on the forward strand.
GGGAAAGTCGACCTTCTTCAAATCTGCGACACTCGCGGATATTGAGATTGCGAATTATCCGTTCACAACGATCGATGCCAACCACGGCATCGCTTATGTGCGCACGAAATGCCCATGCACCGATCTCGATGTTGTCTGTGCAAACTGCCACAGCGGCGTCCGTTTCGTATCGATCGAGGCGATCGATGTTGCAGGTCTCGTGCCTGATGCGCACAAAGGAAGAGGTCTTGGCAATGCGTTTCTTGACAACTTGCGTCAGGCGCAGGCAATCATCCATGTCGTTGATGCATCAGGCGGAACCGATATCGAGGGCAACCCTGTGGACATAGGTGAACATGATCCGCTTGACGATATCGAGTTTCTTGAGTACGAACTGACTATGTGGATATACTCGATACTGAAGCGGAACTGGAACCGGCTTTCAAAGAGGATACAGGCAGAGAACTTAAAGACAGCGGTTGTGGTTGCAGACCAACTCGCAGGCGCGGGCGTCTCCATCTACCAGGCAAAAGCCGCGCTTTCCCATTTTGGAGAGGTATGCACAGAACCTCCACACCTATGGGACGATTCGGATCTGCGGAACTTTGCAGACCTGCTCCGGATAGAGAGCAAGCCAATGATCATTGCAGCGAATAAGGCTGACATCGCGCCGGAAGAGAATATAAAGCGGCTCTGCGATCTTGATTACACCGTGATCCCGACATCTGCCGAAGCAGAACTTGTGCTCCGTATGGCTGACAAGAGCGGCGCAATCTCGTACGTTCCTGGAGATTTGGACTTCGAAATCGTCTCAAACGACTTATCCGATGCGCAGATCCAGGCGCTTGATAAGATTCGGGAGATGGTCATGAGTCTGGGCGGTACAGGCATCCAGCAGTGTATCAATGCGGCAGTCTTCGACCTACTCGATCAGATTGTGGTCTATCCCGTCGAGGATGAAGCACGGTTCACAGACAAGAAAGGAAACGTCCTTCCGGATGCGTTCCTGATGCGAAAGGGCAGCACCGCGCACGATCTTGCGTACCAGATTCACACCGATATCGGGGAAGGGTTCTTACATGCGGTCGATGCGCGGCAGAGGATGCGGATGGGGCGGGAACTTGAGGATGGGGATGTGGTGAAGATTATCTCGACGAGATGATTGGAAATTTTGGGCGGCATACCAATCCATGATAGCTCGACACCGCCCAGTCGGGAAAAGTTAAAACAGTGGTGCAAACATAAGTCGGATCATGATAGAAGGGAGAAACGTTCTGGTGACCGGCGGTGCAGGTTTCATCGGCAGCCATCTCGCGGAGACGCTCGCAGGTGGATGCACGGTAACCGTGCTTGACAATCTCAGTACGGGAAAGAAGAAGAATCTGCCAGAGAATGCGACGTTCGTAAACGGAGATCTCAGTGATTTTGATCTGCTCAGAAAGACGATCGACGATGCAGGGATCGACCTGATCTTTCATATCGGCGCGAATGCGTCTGTGCCGAACTCCGTGGAGAAACCGAGATACGACTTTGACGCAAACGCTCTTGGCACGTTTAACGTCCTTACCGCATCACTGGATTCGGATGTTGCAAAGGTGGTGTACGCATCCACTGCCGCGGTCTATGGCGAACCAGCCTACACCCCAATCGACGAGGGGCACCCACTCCATCCGATATCACCGTACGGGGCGTCGAAGCTTGCAGGCGAACGGTACGGGTTTGCGTTTATGGAGACTTACGGACTTACGTTTGCCGCGATACGGATATTTAACACCTACGGGACGAGACAGCCAAGATACGTAATGTACGATTTCATACATAAGCTGCGAGCAAATCCGAAACTGCTTAAGGTTCTTGGCACAGGCGAGCAGATCAGGGATTACTGCTACGTCTCTGACATGGCAGATGCCTTTATGCTGGTCGCAGAGCGCGGCGAGGGTGTGTACAATGCCGCCGGCGGAAGCCCGACGTCGATCAAGCATCTTGCCGAGCTAATGGTCTCGATCATATCGCCGGAAGCCGAGATACGGTATGGTGGCAAGACATGGGCTGGCGATGTGAACACGCTGTACGCGGATATCACGCGGATCAAGGATCTGGGCTTTGAACCGAAGGTCGGGTTTGAGGAAGGTGTCAGAACGATGATCGCGTGGTTCGAGGATGCCTGATTGGAGCACCTATCTACATGCGCGCTGATAAACGAATCTCTCGATAAACTTTGAGCAGAGCATATTTTAGCCACCAGGGCATACCGCACAATATTGTAAAGCCCACAGCTATCATTTCGGATGTCGGACGACACCGCCTCATGAGCAATTGGCGGGCTAACCGATGTTTTGTGAGCAAGATTTAAATATCAAATGCGACAAGATTTGTAGTGGTGAGTATACTATGAAAGTTCATATCGCGTTAGTGGTGCAGGAGGGTATGAAAGACAATCTTCAGAAACTTGTCAACGACCATAAGGTATTTCTTTCGGATAATTATATTATATCTACAAGAGGAACCGCCGAATATATTCATGAAAAGACGGAGATTACAGTAGATAAGGCAGTCAGTTCCGGGCAAGAGGGAGGGGATATAAACATAGCAAATATGGTATTGGAAGGCGAAATCGACGTTGCGATATTCTTGCTAAATCCCATACGGTATTTCCCGCATTGCCAGGATGCTTATGCATTGATGCGGGTATGCAACTTCAAGAATATCCCCCTTGCACTGGATGTGACAACGGCTGATATAATATTGTCAAGCATTTCACGCGAAAATTGATCCCCCACACTATAGATAAAAATTCTCTGAAATTCGGGACACTACCATTCATGAGATGGCGAAACATGTTCCGCCAATATCTATATCACATCCGCGCCAACAGACCCATATATGAAGATATCGGACCTCCCGCTCCCGGCGGATATTATCGAGTACTACGCCAGAGCAGAGGCAGGCATCACCGAACTGTACCCGCCGCAGGCAGAGGCGGTCGAGAAGGGGCTGCTTGGTGGAACTAACATCCTTGCAGCCATACCGACCGCGTCAGGAAAGACCCTGCTTTCCGAGCTTGCCATGCTCTCGTCGATCAGATCCGGCGGAAAGGCACTCTACATCGTGCCGCTGCGTGCGCTTGCATCTGAGAAGTACGACCAGTTCTCAAAGTTTCGGGAGATCGGGGTCAAGGTTGGTATATCCTCAGGCGACCTCGATTCGAGGGATGAGTATCTCGGGGATAACGACATCATCGTTGCGACGTCAGAGAAGGCAGACTCACTCCTCAGAAACGAGACGCACTGGATCCATGACCTGACCACGCTGGTTGTCGATGAGATTCATCTTCTCGATTCGCCGGATCGGGGTCCGACGCTCGAGGTCACGATTGCGAAACTGCGCAGGATCATCCCGCGTCTCCACATCATAGCGCTCTCGGCAACGGTCGGCAACGCAAACGAGATTGCTGACTGGCTCGATGCCGGATGCGTGC
>QMVM01000057.1 GCA_003661105.1 Methanosarcinales archaeon
CAGGTACAGCTCACATACTTTATATGCCCTGATAATTGGGGCGCTTTCCAGAGTGTATTTGGATCCTGCGTGTTCTACGGTTACTGGATAACTTCCGGATGCTGAAGCGAGATTGGTAATATCCAGGACCAAACTGTTTTTTGTTGGAGTGTATAGCGCCTCATACCCTTCACCCGGATTTGGGTCTTGACCACCATCGGAACCGTATTCCACTTCACGCCAATTCGGACCGCAAGAAGGGCTGTTTGTGGAGATGATCCTATCACTTCCGGTAACTTTTGAACCGTTTACATAGACCGCTGTGTCGTGCCCCATTTCATAATTGGCACTGCACGTAGAATATACCCAATTCCAGTTTAAGTCCATTGTAATCAGGTCGTACTCCCCGCTGTTCAAATCTATGTTATTCCAGGTATATTTACTTCCAGCGCTCAACTGTTGTGAGGATAACTCTTCGGTTGATCTTAACGAAAGATTATCTTCCTTCTGCGCATGTATGTTCGCAGACAGCCCTGTAAATGCGACCATAAGCAATATTGCAATCATTTTCATCTTGTGCATTTTCGAGTCGCCTCTGTATTCCGTTTTCATCCCGGTCCCAGGAGCCCGCCGATCGCCTCGAGCACCACAGCCGGAGGCGTCCGGTCTCGGCTGCGATCTTGACCGACGAGCATCTGTCCGGCGCCTCGCCTCGTTCTTTCGGGCAGTTCAAGCAGATTTGTCATCTTGATCTATCCCCCCTCCGGATCAACAATGCTACAAGCAACACTCCCACCGCCGCCAACACCGCCTCAAATCCGGGAACTCCTTTTTTATTTTTTGGCGTCGGCGTAGTGGTGAATGTGGGTGTTGGACTCGCCCGCACCGTAATCGGCAGGGTGAGCGTGCGGTCCTCTCTCGCACCCGGATCAGCTCCGAAATAGTAGATGATCCTGCCCTGCACCTGAAAATCATCCCCGATCTGGTTGGGCATGATCCTTACCTCAATATCCCTGCCCGCACCTGATTCGATATCGTAAGTGGTCGTGTACTGCCCGGCTCCGGACTTTGCAAATTCAGACGACGTCACGCTCCAGCCGGACGGCGGGATGATGATGACCTGAACACGCATCAGGGGATTTCCGATGATATTTACCGCGGAGAGTTTCAGGAGCACGTCCTCGCCGAGCACGACATCGGTCTTCTCGCCGTGGAGATGCACGCTTGCGGTCGAGATATCGGTGGATGACTTTGGTGCAGTCTTTGGTGTGGCTGGCTGATCCGTTGGGATCACTGCAATGGTGGCAGTCTTTGATTCGGCGGTGTGGTAATTTCCTTCTTCATCTGAGTATGTTGCCGTGGCTGGGTCCAGATTGAAAGTTCCGGCATCGTTTAGTTGTAGGGTGTACTGGAACTCTCGCGAGTCCTTTGGTCTCAGGGAGGTGTACGTCTTCGAGGTTTCACCGTCGATAAAAATCGGATCTGCGGGGATTGTGTCTGCTACTTCGATGTCTATTATCTCGGTTGTGCCGGTGTTTGTTACGGTTAGGGTTACCGTTGTGGTTTGTCCTTGTTTGATGGAATGTGGGGATACGGTTTTTATGAGGGATAATGCAGTTGGACCTTGTTCGAAGTTTTCTTTTACTTCTTCTGCATTTAATGCACGGTTATAGATGCTGACTTCGTCGATGAGGCCATCATACCACCCCGCAGTCCCACTATTTATATTTCCAAGCCTGAAGGTAGTCCACGCTAATGCAGAATTTGTGCTTCCTGTAGCAGAAGTTTGAAGAACCCCGTTTTTGTAATAATCAATGTGCCTATTTCCATCATACCAAAAGATAAACACAAGATGTGCCCATTCATCTGCCACAAGATTTAAAGTCACTTGTGGGTCAGCATTCCACCATTCAATATAACCTGCAAGATAATTACGAATAACATATTGCTGGCCGTTTGCACTATCAAACAATCCAATAGGGGGGGAAGTATCTGGTTTAGTCCACATCGCTATAGTAAGTGGATACGTCTGTGAAGGTATACTTGATAGGTCAACATAATTATCCACGCCGTCGAAACTCAACGCCCCCCCATACTTCCCCTCAACCCACGTCGCGCCATGAATCACCCCATCATTCCCATTCCCTGAGCTATCCGCAACAATACCCCCGGACCCCTCATCGAAATGCCACTGTGCAACCAGCCCATCATCAGCCCCGTCTGCCTGCACGCCCGCAACCAGCCCTGTAAGTGCGATTATAAGCAGCACCCAGACAGCGATCCCGATTCTATGCATCCTTCATCACCTCCCGCACTGCAAGCAGGTCTAGCCTCGACTGGGCTCTCATCATATTTTCCAGTGGATCGACGAAAATGATGTTATTCCTCACAAGATAGCTTATCTCTGGTGTAATGTATTCATACGCATGGCCCACGTTTTCTTTTAACTTCGATAACTCTCTTACTACGTCATCATAGACAACTTCGTGGAGTCCCCCTCGAAACTCGATCTCCTCGCCATAAGCCCTGAGAGAATTTAATAACTCGCTTATCTGGCTTATTCTGATTTTTAGCATCTTCGCAACCATCTTCTCTACATCTTCCACCTTTGTTAGTTCTATGAGGTAAACTGGCTTACCACCACAGTAATGCCATGCAAGTTCCTTCTCCTCCTCACTAAATCCATAGTTCTCCAAAAAACTCATTGTCGTATCGTGATCAAAATCATCCACCAGCAGATATCTGCTTCGTCCCTGCAGCATCGCCTCTTTGTAAACTTGTTCGAGGAAGAGTGAATCAGAAGTGATCACGAAGACATGCGCCAGATGCAACTCCTTTGTCAATCGTACAAAGAAGTTAAAGAGTTTGTAAATCAGCAAACCATCCACTTTAAGGTCACCGATCACCTGTAACTCGTCAATCACAAGCACGGGGTTCTGATCGTTTTTGTAAAAAGCTCGAAGGACTGTTTCTATGTAAACAAAAGCATCCTCTACCTCATTCTCCTTGAATAACTTTAGAAACAGGTCTTTCGGTATTGGAATTCCGGAGTATCTCTCTGGTAGAACATTTACCACAGGTTTCAGAAACTCCTTTATCCGCTCATATCTTGCCTCGTTTTCTACGTCGAAGAGAACTCTTACGAATTCATCGTAGTTGCTGATGAACCTGCCTCTCAGATTTATGTAAAACACTTTCTGGTTATCGGAGAGGTTTTTTATCAAATTGTTGATCAGTTCCGTCTTGCCGCTGTTGATCGGACCGTAGGCAAACGTGATCAGAGATGGCTCTGCATCCAGAATATCCATGATCTCTTTCGTTTCCGTATCCCTATTGTGAAATTCAATTCTTTTCATGGTCGTTTCCCCCATAAATCTGATGCAACCAACCCACAATCTCCCTGCGCCTGCACACCCGCGCCCGCAGGCAGCCCCAGCCCGGCAAGTGCGATCACAAGCAAGATCCCTGCAATCGCTTCCATTTTATCCATTTCTAATCACCTTTGTATTTAGTTTGTCATTCCGACCCAAGCAGCCCACCAATCACCTCAAGCACCACCGCAAGCGGAGTTCCCGTCTCGCCTGCGATCCTGACCGGCGAACACCTGTCCGGTTCTTCGCCTCGCCTCTTGAGACTTTCAATCACAGCCTCTTCCGGCGTTATAAAGTAATAACTGGGACCTATTTTAATCTTTCCAAGCGATCCTTTCGATACAAGCGAGTTAAGCACACTCGATGCATGTGTCCGGTGTCGCAAACTCGAATACCTATCCCCCATCCCCTCAGACACCTCGCTCGCGTTAAGCGGCTGCTTCTTCGCAAGCACGAAATCAAGCACGCCTTGCTCCATCGGAGTGAGTACAATCTCCTGATCGATCGCTTTTACCTCGTTCGCAAGCTCCTGAAGTTTGGCGACAAAGATATTTCGCTTACGATCCTCGGCAAGTATCGCAACAAGTGTCTCTGCGATCACATCCCCATACTCATCTGCCGAAAGAAGCCCGGCAAGTTTCTCGATACCCTCTCCCCTATCCATCGGTATCGCCTTCATCGATCGGTCCTACCAGCTCCTCTACTCGCTTCAAAAACTTTTCGGCATCGCCTATTATAGTTTCCGCCTCTTCTTCTCCAATTTCTGCAAATATGTCATAATCTCCCTTTTTTCGCTCTTCCTTTGCAAATTTCAAGGCGCTGGCATAGTAATGCCCCATATCCTTTTCCTGTAGCATGTACAGACCAAGCACCCTCAAAACGCCGGAAGATCCTCTTGCTTTTACATCTCTAAGCGTGAGGATCGCCATAGCCGCATGATACATCGAATAATATGCCCTGCTCACGCTGTCTTTATAAAATCCACCATCAAAGAGATATTTAGCAGCATCCAATCGTTCCTGCGTGATTTTAAGCTGTTGCTCCATAATCCTGGATACTTCCATGTAATGGCACCTCATTATTCAATATTTCTTCGACAAAAGGCGTCCCGACTTGCAAACCTCTCAGAATCTCGTCATGGGAATAAATTTTTGGAGATATGTCATCAAAACGGCAGATCGATATCTCGAATGCGATCCCGCATATCTCTTTCATCATTCCAATGTCCTTCTGTCTCGTAACCACCAGAACGTCGATGTCGCTATTCATCCCGGAATCACCTCTCGCAACCGATCCAAATATGCTCACTTTCTCTATTTCACCTTCGAATCTGCTTAATATGCGATATGCAAAATCCTTTGCTATTTTTTCCCGACTCATTGGATATCACCTGTTTATTGTTATTACAGTCTTTTTTATGCGTTCATTCACCCTACCAGTCAATCCTCACTTCTACCGGATCTCCCTGCTCATCAAAGAACGCAACCTCATGCGTCCGGGTGATACTGCTCCACCGCACCTGGTTCTCGGAGACCCGCTCAGGTGTGCTTCGTGGTCTGCGTTCCTCGATTCCCACGGCATGTACGCCAAAAAGCACGGTCGCACCAGGCACGATCGCCCTGATCTGTGCAGCAACCCGGGGCATCGTCCCCTTATCCACGTCAGACAGGGCAGGCGCACCCAGTGGGTGGCTATGGACATGCACGATCAGGGTTGGCATCTCGGCTCGCTCAGCCCGGATGTGTTCGACCATCTTTTCGGCAACATAGGAGACCATCTCCGGTGTGGCATGGGCTACGACCTCATTAGAAGAGAACTTATGGAGATGGTCAACGCTTGTGCCATATCCGGTGAGTGCGTAGACCACCTCCACATCCGGCTCTTTTGGTCTAAAGACAGACTCCACCCGGATCTCCATCTGGCTGAGGATGGGGTGGGAGAGTGTAAGCCCCCTGCTTCCGGCAGCCGTGGCAGGTGCCGGGGACGCGGGGTGCATAGCACGAGATCCCCTCATATCTGCTGTGCCTGCACGCTCCTCCTTCCTCGTCTTCGTAAGTTTGATCCGGACTGTTCCGTTTCCGCCGATGCCTACTTTGATTCTTTTCATCCAACCGCTTTACTCCTCTTCAATCACGACCTCAGTCTTAGGGGGTTTCCTGAGCACCATCGCAATGACTACGATCGCAATCACTGCCAGGCACCCGGCGATGATGTAGGTGTACGGGAGTTCCTTCTTCCCCCCGTCAGTTGGTTTGGGGTCCAGCGGATTTGGCGACGGTTCTTTCACAGTTATTGGGTGCGTCAGCGATATCTGCTGGAACGCGTCCTTATCAGCACCGGGCCAGTACAGTCCTGTGAAGTGCACCGTGAATGTACCGGTCCTCTCACTCTTGATGTTGATGTTAATCGTTCTGGTAGCTCCAGGCGGCACCGTAAACGTCCCGGCAACTGTTCCGGCCGCACCACCCGATCCGAAACCCGCCCCGTAGACATGAATCCCTGATGGCACGCTGACCTGCACATCAGCAGTCAGGGTTACGGTGTTTACGGTCGGATTGTACATATACAGTTCAACAAGACCATCTTGTGACTTGTTGATCACATCATTCACCGGGCGCAGCGTTACTGTGGGACCGACCCTGAACTTTGCTTCGGTCGGTATGGGCGTTGCAGTTTCCGCGACGGTCGGTTCGGCGGGAGGTGTCGCCGTCGCCGTCGCATTCGTAACATTTGTGGCTGTATCGTTCTCCTGCGCCATTGCTGGCATGACAGACAGGCACAGGAGCAGGATGCATGCGATAGCGAGTTTCTTCATAGCCATATTCTCTCCTTTTGCTTTCGCAGGTACTCGATTAACCTCACTTCTTCCGGGGCATCAGCGCACCGAACGCAACTACGATTGCGATCACCGATAATAAGCCCGATGGCAACGGCAGTCCGTTTGCTGTATCCGCACTGGTTTCACCAGCTTCGCCAGCCCCGCCGGTCGGTTCCGTATCCAGTGGCTTTGGCGACGGTTCTTTCACAGTTAGCGGGTGTGTCAGCGAGATCTGCTGGAAAGCATCCTTATCGCCGTCTGGCCAGTACAATCCGGTGAAATGTACGGTGAAGTCACCGACCTTATCAGCCTTGATGTTGATGTGGATCGTCCGAACAGTTCCCGGCGGTACCGTGAACTTTCCAGCGACGGTTCCGGCGGCACCACCGTACCCAAATCCTTCCCCGTAGACGTGAATTCCTGATGGCACGGCAATCTGCACATCAGCGGTTAGGGTTACGTCGTTTAAGGATGGGTTGTTCATGTAGAGTTCGACCAGTCCGTCCTGTGACTTGTTAATCACGTCATTCACCGGACGCAGTGTCACTGTAGGACCGACCCTGAACTTTGCTTCGGTCGGTGCGGGCGTCGGTGTTTCCGTAACGTTCGTTTCATTCACGTTTGTCTCATTCGCGGTTGGCGTCACCGTTGGTGTTGCCGTGACATTCGTTTCGTCTCCATTCGTGGTTGTATTGTTCTCCTGCGCAATCGCTGGTATGGCAGCTATGCACAAGCATGTGATGCATATCACAACGAGTTTATTCATATTCATCTTTGATCCTCCTGTTAGTTATTGAACAAGATAATTCTGTTCATGTACAATAAAAAGTTGTCTTAGTACTTAAATCTTTTGATGGATACGACTATCAACTTGATGTCAATATTGATATCATCTGAATTGCCGCCGATTCAAGTCTTGCAGCTACAGCTTATGCAGAACCGTAAAACCACCCCAAAAAAGAAATCCACAACCTACAAAGCGCCGTCCCTGATCTCGCACAGTCTTGGGAGATCGCTGTACCTGTACGTAAAGAGCATCGTCAGCGTGACAAGACTCCGCTTCGTGAGCGAAATTCCGAGATAGTGCCCTTCTGATGAGTTTTCTTCCTGGAATCGCTCTATCGATCTGGTATCGATAGCGTTGGCATCCTTCATGTACCACGACGGCACCCTGAAGAGCGCCGTACTCTTCCGGGCGACCCTGGTATCCGCGTTCATGGATGTCTTCTCGATAGCGACACCGATCATCGTCGGCACATCAACTGGCTTATGCCCGCCTACCGGGATGAAATAGTGGAGCAAGTCCTTTGATAGGATGCTTGCACGCCCAAAGACTGAGAAACCGCCGCCTGCGAGGGACATATTCGATATCATGTCCCTGACCCTGATACTTGTTGCCGTGGAGGTCTTCGGATCAGACCCTGAAAGGATGTCGGAGATGACGACAGCCGCATACTGGTTGTATGGCGGGTACATGCTCTCGATGTTATCGGTGTACGCGATGCGCTGGTTGTCCATCAGGAGGAACGCATCTGTGTATTTCTTGAGACCTTCAATTGCGTAACTGACGTTTCCATACCGGGCGCGCGTCTCCACACCAGCAGGTGCCGGCAGCACGCCAAATACCATTGCAGGCACGTCAAGGTCGCTTAATGTGCGCGCAATTGTGGGAGCGATCCCGCTTCCTGTGATTCCGCCGAGACCAAGAAAGATGATTGCAGCATCAACGCCTTCTGCCTTCTTGTTCAGCAGTTCGAGCAGCACCGCATCATACGAGTCCATTGCCGATGCGGAGGAAGCGGTGTCTTTGAAATCGCTTCTCCCGATAACCTCGTCGCCTGACCCGAAAAAACCCTTATCGGTCAGCCGATACTGCTCCTTATTCTTGATGTGTTTGAACGGAACCTTTGGACATATCGCAATCATCGGGTTCTTTCCTGCCCCACGCTCACAAACGTCGTCCAGCAGTGCACTTCCAGCATTTCCTGCACCGATCAGTAGAACTGCCATACACAACAGATCAACCGCAATGCATATATGATTTTTCGTAGTTACTGTATTATGGTTCGAGTGATCCATCTGGTTACGGCAATCATGATCCTCTCAACACTTGTGATGCCGGCTCTCGGAGATGACGCTATAAAGCGGGAACTTGTGGAGCAAGTAAGCGAGATCAAGTTACCGGTTCTTGCGCGGTATCAGGAACTGGATCTCATGCACAAGCAAATTCTGATCACACTCCAGACCCTGCCTTCGGACCAGATCACCGGCGATACCAGGGCATGGGTGAATATCGCAGCAGGGAACAACGGTATTCTCAAAAAATTTAATAATATCAATGATCTTGCATCAAAAGGTGATCCCCAGTCGCATAAGACTGCGCTTACCGATGCTACCAGGTTAAAATCCGATATAAACTCGCTCGTTGGGTACACACAGGCGAAAGATAACTTCATCATAAGCTATCCGAAGACAGCACTGGCGCAGTTCTTTGCCGATCAGGGAGAGTACTTTGAGGCGCTGGCTGAGACCGAGATTGATACGCGCATGGAGATCGATTACTATGAACACGCGCTTACCGCATACAAAGAGGCGGAAGATATTACAAAGACGACCTATATCGACCTGAAGGTCAAGAAACTGAAATCCGAGTACCAGTTTGATATGGAGATCGTGAATACGTCGTCACATATCGGTGAGGCGAAATTTGAGCAGGCATTGTATGGATTCAATCACACCAGCAACCCGGTAGCTGTTGCAACCGGAATTCTCTCATCACGAACTGCAGAGAGGGAACTGACAACAGTATATAAGTTGTATCTGAAGCACGGCGATGAGCGAGCTGTGCAGATCGATGAACAGCTCCTCGAGATCGATCATATCCACACAGAACTCGTCGATCTCTTCCTGAAATACGCTTCTATCTTTGTGGTATTCGTTATCGTGGTGCTGGTTTGTGTGCTCAGTCTGATATTCAGATGGACTCGCGCTGTCGATGATACGCTGCTTGGAGACGAGGTGATACAATGAGGAAGGTTGTACTTTTACTTCTGGTATTTTTCATGCTCATGGGGACTGCACAGGCAGGTCTGACCGTGACTGATGGTTCATGCACGATCAAAGATCTGGAAGGAAGCGCGACCGTGACGCTCACCCTGACGAATACAGGGGGCAATGCGATATCCCGTGTGGATGCACCTGCACTCCCATCGCCGGGAAAAGGCATCACTCTGAGAGCACTGGATTCCTACCCCATATCACCCCCCTCAGCCAACGAATCAAGAGATGTTCGGATCGAGGTTCATATCACAAAAATTACCAGCTGGGGCACACATACTGCAACCATCTACTTTGGCGATAGCACCGCAACCATCACCATCAATGTCGACCGTCATGCTCCTGCGCATCTTGCACCCATCCCAAACATCAACATAACAGACCCGGTCATATTTAACAAACCACGAAAAGAGATGGAAGCGACCGGTTTTAAGGTTGTGAAGAAATTTGATATCATAAACGATGGCGACATGGCGATGACTGTGAAAAGCGTTGCTGCTTATGGAACTCCGGAGGCAGGAATGACGTTTAAAGTGGATTATCCTACTCAAATTTTGAATAAAAGCGCGGGCGCTGCCAACTTAACGATCACCATACCTGTAACAGCGTCGGAGGGCCCGCATGAGGGTAAACTGCGTATCGATGCAGGGAAAGCGGGATTGCAAGATATCACAGTGACGGTGACGGTCGAGCACGCGGTCAAGTTC
>QMVM01000058.1 GCA_003661105.1 Methanosarcinales archaeon
TCGAATATTACCCAGCAGATCGAGAGCCTGGGCAACCATACTTCTGCCGGATTCCTCCAACCCTTCAGCGATCTTCATCCCGTCTTTAACCAATTCCTCAGCTTCCTTGTAATTAGCCTGCCCTAAACGAACCTCCGCAATGCCGATCAATGCCTGAGCAACTCTCAACGTATCTCCCGATCCCTCTGCCAATTTTAGAGCGCGATCATAGCATTCTACCGATTCCTTATACTTCGCCCGCTCCCGGTAGAGGTTACCATAACTGAGATAAAACGGTACTAAAAGATTTAAAACCTCGGGATTGGATTTATAAGCCTCATCAATGTCTCTCCGCGACTCTTCCAGAGAGCCTTTCTTCATATATGCCAGTGCCCGCACAGAGAGGGCGATGCCGCGAATCTGATCATCGATGGTTTTAAACAGCACTTCGTCCACTATCTCAATCAGTCTATCGGGATTTTCGATCTCCTTTGCTACCTCCCCCATAAATTGCGCCTTAAGTGAAATTACCAGTGTATCCAGCTCCTCCATCTCCGGAAATGGATAACTGATCGCCCGCATCGTTTCCGCTCTCATCATAGGTGGCTCAATCATCTCCCCCTTCGGTTTGATCTCCTTTAGTATCCCGAAATAAAATTCCTCTATCTCGTCAAATCTTCCTCTTTCCATTTTGCCAGCCATCCGCTCCACAACACCAATAAGCAAGCCCGGCTTCTTAAGATTATTCAGATAAAGCGGTAAAACGGTTGTCTCACCACGGCGATGGACCAGACCCTGTATCTGCAACTCATCGATCGCTTTGCTGATCGCTTCTTCAGAGAGTGCAGTCAGTCTCCGGATATCAGGAACGCTATCCGTAACAACAAGCGAAAGAAGGGTTTTTACTTGATTGGCTTTCAATACAGACATCTTATCGCTAACCATCGCAATAAACGCCTCATTGATAGTCTCCTCCATCTCCTTATCCTCTGATCTGGTTGAAATTACCAGATCCAGAAATTCAACCGTGTCGATCGGGTCTTCGAAGTTCTTGAGAGCAAAGTCAAAAGCACCCCCCTCCAGAAGTGTCTCATCGATTCGTTTATCTTCGTAGATGGTCTTTCTGATGGCGTCCACCGCCTCATTCTTCAGTTGAAAAAGCCATCTCCGCGATGCTGGTACTTCCGGATCCAGTATATCTATCACTATCATCAACGATGGAATCCGTCTTCCGGCTTTCAATGCACTTCTCAGTTCATTCTCACTTCTGACTGAAATAGTGAGAAGAGTGCTCTTATCCACTTTTATTCCTTTTATTAGCTCTACGTTCCGATTTCCGGCCACACTCTCGATCTCTTTATAATCCAGAGCTAAGAAATCAGGATGGTAAGCGTTCATACCCCATAGCAGGAGGGTTATTATCTTCTCCTTCTTATCCGCGGGCATATCAAAAGGCAACGTCTGGGGCTTCTCTAATAAAGCAGGGTTTATCTGAAAATTCTTCAAGAGCGGTATTTGGAATACTTTCATTGCCGGAGACTCTTGTTATAGATCAAGCTTGAAAAAAGCGAGGTCTGGTGAAAGCCGGTACTTCTGCGGCGTATAGAGGTCGTCAGGGACAAGAATGCCATTCTCGATCATCGCATCATAATCTCCTTCAAAGACCCCTGATTGATCTACGATCTCACCTCTCTTCAGGAATGGATTCTCCCTACTTAAGAAGAACTTGCTGATAACGGATACTTCTTCGGGATCGAATCCATAAAAATTGGATATAAAACTTTTAAGGTCGTCCAGCATGGTTGCCGGGTTTAACTCGCTGTTATTACAGAGGAAATGAACCCATGTGAGGAATGAAAGCGGATTGCCTGTTATCATCCGCAATTTGTCAGCGATGGGGGGCAATTTTTGTTCCAGAATCTCCTTCTCGGGACAATTCTCCAGTCGTCTGGCTAAAATCTCCTTGAGTGAGTCTCCGGACAAATCCCCGACTACAATAGGGTCACGGAAACTGCGGTGAAATTCAAGAGTTATGGCTTCGCTTCTAAGTACAGCGATTAGCAGCGATTTTCTATGCTTGAATATCTCGTGAACAAACTCGGCGATCTGAGCCTTGTCATGGATCTGGTCGAGATTGTCGATTGCGATGACGACCTCCTTATCCCGATCAGCAGATACGGTTTCGATAACATGGCTGATCAACTGCCTCAAGAATCTGGAATCGATCTCTATCTCAACAGTCCCGGTCAACTCCTCTGTTCCAGTCGCTCTACTTCCCACCCCCATTCTCAACTTAAAGAAGTTGAGTATGCCGATCTCTGCTCCGGTAGTAGTTTCAATTTCCTTGGCTCTGCTTCTTGCCCAGCCTCTGGTCACTGTATTCACTCGAGACATCTCGTCAAGATAACTTATTTCGCAGATTGCCTTCTCATTCTCACCATATTCGTCCCTCAGTTCCGAAGCAAGGTTCTCACAGATGTCTCGCAACAATTCCTCTGCGTTCATGCTGGTCTTGCCATCCACGATAACAGAAATGAAATCGATTTCATGCTTCAAATGAGATAAGACCTTTCTGAGAAGTATGGATTTGCCAGTCCCACTATCGCCATGGATCATCAGCCGTCGTTCTTCTTCCCCCCTGGCGAGTATGACGCTCCTCAAAATCTCTTTGGTATGGCGATATTCGCCCTCCCGGTTGGTGAACAATCCGGGGTCAATACTCTGTGGTCGTATGCATCTGATATAGGTGGGCATTTTCCTCTCCTATATAAGAATAGATATTGTTTCTTTTAAAGTTTTGGGACTTTGGAGGGGATGACTGTGCGGGTGTTTGACGGGATGGTTAATCTGGCTCACATGTGACCGCGCCACCTATTGCCAGGTCGGCAGTTAACCCCACACTTACGGCTATGCGCCACAATTTCAGTGCAGGACACCTCTCTGCAGATGCAAAGAGACAAAAAGATGGTAAGGATCACTCCACCGGTATGTAGTGCACATCTGTGACGATCTTCTGCCCGTCTTCCGAAAGCACGAAATCCAGAAACGCCTG
This sequence comes from Methanosarcinales archaeon, assembly GCA_003661105.1. GTDB lineage: Archaea > Halobacteriota > Methanosarcinia > Methanosarcinales > Methanogasteraceae > Methanogaster_A. Next base: position 3,032 of record QMVM01000058.1, read on the forward strand.
CTCGTCCTCGTCCGGCTTGCCTTTCGTAATCATTAGAAGTGTCCGTGAGATCGCGTACTCGCCGCTTAGAACGTTCTCGGTGCTGGGCGCAACACTATCGAGCGTCAAGGTCTTGACATCAGAGCTGGCATACCCGGGTGAGAGAAAACCGATGCTGTGCTTATCCCCTGCAACAGTTGTCCGTATCTTGCCATTCGAGTCCTGAATGATCGCATGGTCTGTAATCTCTTTTCCGGTGGATTTCATGACTGCACTCTCAAAGTAGCTCCTTGTTCCGGACCCCTCCTCTCTGGAGACCACCATGATGCCGGAGTCTTCACCGCAGTTGAAAAATTTGCTTACGTCTCGTAGGATACCCTCGCTTGAGACTCTTACAATCTCTGAATCTCCACCACTGACATCCCCCAGTTCGTGATCTCGCCGGTGTAGATTCCTTGCAGTTGCGCCATCGTGAGACCATCGACCGGATTTTCCGGATGCACCACGATCGCAATCCCGTCCATTGCGATAGCGTGCACCGCGAGATCCGGGTGCGCCTCCGTCTCAGAATCCGTGAGATCGCGGGATGCTGTGCCGATACCCATTGTACCGTCTGCGACAGCCTTCACGCCGTGTGAGGAGCCGCCGCCAGAGACAAAGACCCTGTCGCCCGGATAATCCTCCATAAATATGCGAGCACACTCCTCTGCTATCGGAAGAACTGTTGTTGATCTGGCGATCTGTAGTTTCATCGAGTGTTGAGCGTCGTTGCCGCCCCCGATGCAACCCGATCCAAGCAGCGACGCAGCGATCACTGCGATCAGAAGCGTCGCCGCAGCCGCGTATGACGAAAATCTTTCCAGTGCGGGTCGTTTACTCATTGGCACATCACCGCGATGAGGTGCGCAGCTAACATATATGCCATTTTCCCAATAATTACATAGGTTTTATATAGTATCCATAGCCACTCGTCCGGCATACTGTGTACCGGACGCGGGTTATAGCTTCCAAACCACAGCACCTATATGTTGTATGCTACCAAATATTGATAGACCAATGATGGCACAATCTTTCGACTTATTCGGAAATAAAAAACATAAAACCCGGATCGGTGAACTGGAGCAGCAGATCGGGGAACTACATGCGGAGAATCAGAAATTAAAGACGATAATAGATAAGAGGGATGAAAAAACAAAAACCGCAGTCGCAAGGAAACAAGAAGTCGAAGAAGTGCTAAATCGCGCGCAACAGAGAATAACAACGCTCGAAAACGAACTTACTGTACTCAGGGAAGAATCATCTAAAAATATAACGTTTAGCGGCACGTACCCGCTAAACAGAAGCAGACTTATGAATATTGTGTTTGAATTAGGTTCTATGCGGTCGAAGCCCGGAACCTTTCACTCGATCTACCTCAACACGAACGCAAGAACATCCGATTTTGAGTTTGGGGACACGATCGATGCGGATTGCATACATCTCTTCGACCAGATCAGATCATACACTGGAAAAGTACTATTCTACGACGAGGATCGTTGCATTTCGGTAGCAGTCGTGCCCCCATTCGTAATCGAGAGATCGGACTGGACAACTGCTGACGCGTTTGATCTGACTCCGCTTAAGGGGATGCTGGCACATAGCTCGACTGTCTGCACCCTCTACGCACATGCGGGGCGCACCATCATTGGAATCGTCCGTGGTGGCGGTGTAGGTGTAAGCGCAGGCGGAGACGGCGACGGCGACCGGGATGATGACGGAGACTCTGAGGTCTACGCCGAGATCGTGCGCACCGGAGTTAAGGCAAAGCATACCAAGGGCGGGTGGAGCCAGCGGAGATTCGAGCGCGGCCGGGATCAGGATGTTGACTATCATATAAAGAAGGTGCAGGAGAAACTCGAGTCGATGGTGGATGACCCGGTCGAGACGATCATCGCTGGCGGCGATCTTTCACTCACAAGGAAGATGCTTGCGGGCATGAAGATGCCTGTGATTGAGAAGAAGGTGGATGTGGACGGGAATCCGGAGGATATCGCTCTTAAGGTGGTCTGGGCTGGCAGATTATACCGGTTGTAATTTGCGGATGTAACGCGATCCACCGAAGAAAAATATAAGTACGGTTGACGCCAATTGACTGTGGGGTAGGCAATCGGTGGGGACTGTTATCATCAGCAAGAGTAGAAGAGCATATCTTCCAGGGATCGGTGACATCATATCGTTCTTGGTGGTGAGCTCGGTCTTTACTGCATTCACCAGTTTGATGATGCTTTATTTTTCATTCATTGTACTCGGGGTAACACCAAGACCAATCCTGTTATGCACTATGTTTCTTGTGGTATACAGCGTGTACAGTATCAATAAATTAACAGATCAGGAAGAGGATGCGGTAAATACACCAGAGCGTTCCACCTTTGTAGAGGGCAATGAACGGTTTCTATTAACTCTTGCAATTGCATCATATATCACAGCATTACTTCTCGGCTTAATCGAAAGTCCACTTGCCGCAGGCATCCTGCTCGTTCCATTCCTGTCAGGGATCGCCTATAGTACGAATCCCCTTTCGATAATCGGAATTCCCCGATTGAAGGATATCTTCCTTGTAAAGAGTTTTATCGTTGCTTTTAGTTGGGCAGTTTGCGTAGCATTTCTGCCCGCGCTTCAACTATGCAATTCTACTAAACTGTACTTTATTTTCCCATTCTTTTTCATCAAAGTTTTTATAAATACGGTTTTGTTTGATGTGCGGGATGTGAAAGGAGACACTTTAAACAGCGTAAAGACTATTCCAGTTGTTATAGGGGTAAAAAGAACAAGACAATCGTTATTAACTATTCAATTTCTGCTTGTGGTATGGTTGATACTGTTTTCAGATTTATTCAGTAAATATTACGTAATCTTAATCGCCAGTATGGTATATGGGTATCTGTACATCATCCACTTCTGCAATACAAACCACCATAGTGAGATGTCATGGGATATATTGTTGGAGGGGGAATGGGTACTCATGGGTGTGGGCGCATGGATTTATCTGGTTCTATCTTTCAATGTGGGAAACATTTAATAAATACAGTGTACACTTTTATTATATGATTCCGGAAATTGACTTGTATGATGGAGTCAAGGAAGAATTGAAGTTTTTCACAACATCGGGAGTGCGTGTCAAACTACTGATCAATCTAAATAGGGAAGGAATGACGGTAAATCAATTGAGAAGTGAGTTTGGTTATCGGACGTCCACCCTCCTGCCAGTACTCGCAGAGTTAAAGTCAAAAGGTCTTATACAGCAGGAAGATCGGTGTTATGACGTGACGCCGTTTGGAAAACTCATCTCATCCAAGTTGATCGATTTTATTGAAACGCTTTCCATGTTCAAAACGCAGGAACAATTCTGGAAGAGTCATGAAACCTATGTGATTCCGGAGTTATTTTTCAGAAATATCGGTTCTCTCGTTAGATCCCAGATTGTAGAGGCTTCACCGGCAGATCTTTTTGAAGTGCATAGATACTTCCTAAAACTGGTTGAGGGTTGCAGTGTCATAAATGGGGTCTCGCCGTTCCTCCATCCGGAGTTGCCCCGTATATTCAAAATATTCATCGAACATGAGGCAGCGGTACGTCTTGTAGTAACCTCTTCCGTACTGGAACTGATACGCGAAAGACATGCGGAAGTGCTGCAGCATGTCGGCGACATGTCAAACTTTAGTCTAAGGGTGATCGAAGAGGATGTAGGGGTTGCATTCACGGTAACCGAGAAGACCCTATCACTTGGCTTTTTCAGACCTGATGGTACGTACGATTATAATGCGGATCTCGTCAGCGGTGACCCTGCTGCGATCGAGTGGGGAAATGCGCTATTTGAGTATTACTGGCACCGGTCTGCGGATGTCACACTTCAGGACACTGATTAGCGCCGCTCAGTTACCACGAAATAAATATACAGGCAGATGCATATTATTGCGATCGTGAGTCCCATCTTCTTTATGTATTTGAGGATCTGGGACGTACGGTAGAATTCAGAGCCGTATTTGCTTCTGATGACAACCTCTTCGGACGTGTCAAACAGGAAGTATCTGCCGACGTTTTTGATCACGATCGGCTCCCCTTCATAAGTGATCAGTTCGCCATTAATCTGATCCTCTGTAAGCACCCAACCGTCCTGAGTCCTCCTTGCATCACCTTTTGTCCTGATTCCAGTATCAGATACCGAGACGATCCTGTGAACCACCTGAATAGGGGATTCCTCGACATCGAAGACGATAATATCCCCGACCTCATGCATCATATTCAGTCTCTGCGCAAGAACGATGTCGTATTTTTCGAGTGTTGGTTCCATACTTCCGGTCGTTACAACTGCCGGAAAGGCTAGACGTGCAAGCAGGATATATGCGATCGCCATTGCGATAATGAGTGGTACAAACAGCTTGTAGGTTCGCGGTCGCATAGAGATGTCCCTATACCCGCGCATCCTTGCACTGACATTGCTCTTCCGATCCCATGCAAGCAGTCTCCCGGGAATCCTGCTGACCGCGTATGGGATCGATCCGAGATCTTTTGCGCATATTCTGTACAAAATATAGAAAACTAGCAGCAGCAGGAATACTGCGATGAGCGATGCTCGATGGACATGGTACAGATAGAGACTGAAGTATGTTATAACGTTGATGATGCTTTCAACAGTCGTCATACACATTCCTCGCCGGATTCCTTCGTCCGGATCCTGACATCTGATAAAAACTGTCTTGCGATCTTTGCAAGCGAGATCAGTTCATCCCGGGTGTATGCCCTCTCAGGCACGTCCTTCCATGCGTGTTCCGGGATACCTTGCTGGATGATGTAGCGCACATCTCCTGCAATTTCCAATATAGCTTCGGCAATCAAACGTATCTCCTGCGGTGACCCGATAAAATTGGGAAATACCGTCGTTCTTACCTCAAAATCAATCTTGTTCTCCCTGCACAGTTCACACAGTCCAAGCGAATCTGAGACATGTTTGGCGGCATCGATACCGCATATTCTAAGATACGCATCACGCGTAAGCGGCGCCTTCACATCCATGCAGATCAGATCGACGAGATGCGCATCGATCATCTGCCTGATCCGGTCGGTATAGTACCCGTTCGTCTCAACACCTACAAGCAGACCGTGCTTATGTGTGAATTCTGCGAGGTGCAAGAGTGCATCCAACTGGCAGAACGCCTCGCCTCCGGTAAAGACGACAGCGCTTATGAATAAGGAGTTTCTCTCGATCTCTGACTCGATCTCTTCGATGTCTGCCGGTTCGGAGCTGAGTTGCCCCATCTCAAGGAGCGCGTGGTTCTGGCAGTAGGGGCATCTGTACGGGCAGCCCATCAGGAAAACCACAGTTGCGGCGCGTCCGTACCAGTCCACAGTCGAGAGCGGGATAATGTTCTTTGTAGTCATAGTCGCCTCCTGAACTCAGGGTTTCGCATCAGGCACGATTCCGCATTATATATGGAATCCTTCCTGATCCGTTTCCAGATCGTTTCGATACCTTCCTCCCGAATATTCCCGTAAGGAATCGGGATACATGCACAGGGCAGCACATCTCCCTGCGGCGTTACGTGAAGCCATCTTTTCCCTGCAAAGCATCCAATCTTTTCCATCGCGTGCGGTATCGAGAATACCCGAACTCTACCATCGTTTGCTGCCCACTTAACAAACGAATCAAGGATTTCACGATCCGCATCACTCAGAACATCGGTTTCATGATCGATCCACCTCCCTGTCGGCACGATCTCATAAAACGAGAGTTCGTGGACACCAGTTTCCACTGCAAGCGAATAAAATTCCTTCAGGTCATGGATGTTCATCGGAGATAGTACAACATAGATATCGACAAACATACCTGCCGCAAGCGAGTTTTTGATCGCAGCGAGCGCATCGTCAAATACCCCGATTCTCCCCCTCATCCGGTCATGCTCCTCCCGGTGCGGGCTATCGATGCTCACATTTACAGCAAAGAGTCCGGCAACCTTTAGCGATTCTGCCAGCTCCATTGTAAGCCCTGTTCCAGACGTAAACACGGTTACAATCGCCTTATCAGGATCGACATGCCTGACCACCTCTGTAAGTTCCGGGTACATCATGGGCTCGCCGCCGTCGAATATGATCAATGTGGTGCCCATGCCGATCACCTGATCGATCACATCCTTCACCACCTCCGGCGGCAGTGCTGCCTTGTTTTCGGTATCGGGAAGTGCGCAGTGGATGCACCGGTTCGGGCACTCCTCTGTGATCGATATCGTGACCTGATCCGGTATGTTTTTTCCGATTCTGGCATTAAACTGGCTTTTCACAAGCCGATCAAACGCGCGCCCTGGTATCGGCGGCATCCACGTCGAGAAGATCAGTTCCTCACCATCTGCGCTGACCGGCTTTGCACTCTCGAAGACGTCGAGAAGGTCGGATGTGAAGGGCTTTACCACGGGCGCAAGGATGCCGCTCATAGTCATGCTGCCGTCTGCGTCCAGATAGACGCTGAACCACGGGCGTTTGTAGAGTGGATACATGCCTGTTTTTTTGTTGTCGTCTATGTGCATAAACACAGTAGCCGCCAAAAAGCGGGTAATATCCGGAGACCGATCAAACATGAGCTGAATCCGGGGGTGGTATCCATGACGCTCGAGTCGAGGTGCCGCTATTTGATAGGGACCGTATCCCCTAAAAGAGAAATTCGAGCCGATCGTGGCAAAAAACAATTCTGCTATGCGGCGCTGTACTGACCAGAGACTTTTTAATTTATTCTGGTCGGTTGAAAACATGGCGCCAACCCGACAAATACGGGTATTATTGTGTGGGTGTAATCAGTGAAATCGGTGTTAATCTGTGGCTAAAATAGTATCAGCCA
>QMVM01000059.1 GCA_003661105.1 Methanosarcinales archaeon
GAGGCATAACGAGGCATAACGAGGCATGAAAGAGCTATGAACGATCCATCACATCTGGCGCGCTGCGCACAACTTGCAATGGTTCTCGAGGTCGCTGCCCATCCAAAACCCGGCAACGTGGATCGGGATCACGACTTTCCTGACACGACCTTCGAGCACTTTCTGGCATCAGCGGTCGGGACGTACCCTGTTCTGGAAGAAGCGGCAAGGTCGCGCACCGGCGCTGGCGCACTTATTCATGCGGCAGCTGAGGAGTCTCTGCGATGGCAGCGCGGAGGGAACACGCATTTCGGCGCGTTCGTGCTGCTGATACCGCTGTTGATGGCTGCCGGAAGCAAAACGCAAGCATCGAAGATCGTTTTGGATACCACTTCTGAGGATGCAGTTGAGTTCTATCGTGCGTTCTCGATTGCGAATGTCCGTATCGACTCCGTTCCTGACTTCGATCTTGGAGAATCAAACTCTGCTGACAGGATTCTGGAAGATGGGGTCAAACTCTTCGATCTGATGAAACTCTCTGCCGACCATGATCTGATCGCAAACGAGTGGGTGAGCGGGTTTGAACGGACAAACTGGTGCGCGGACATGATCACAAAGAAGGCGGATACGATGAGTATCAATGACGCTATCGTGTGTACGTTCCTCCGGATGCTTGCAGAGACTCCCGATACCTTCATCCGGACAAAGTTCGGTAGGGATAAGTCAATCGAGGTCAGCGAGCGTGCATCAGAGGTCATCAGGGGCAGCATGGATCTGGCATCGATAAAATCCGAAGTTCATGAATTCGATGAGCAGTTGATCCGTGAAAAGGCAAATCCGGGTTCAACTGCGGACATTATAATCGGAGGGCTATTTGTTGCGCTTGTCAGGGGACTTCGAGTTTAACCAATAGATCTTTAATATCTTTTCATCCCGGATAATCTAATAAAAATTAGCCAACTAATTATAATAATCAGTATAACGATTAGTTCTATTTGGATGGAATTTATCGATGCATTTTCTTTAGATAAAGCTGAAGCAAGAAAATGACCGACGTTCAAAGCTCCAAGCCAGCTTTCAAAGGCTCCTGTACTGTAATCAATTTTCCCTGTCCTAACTTCCCCTTTGAATAACAGCTTTTTGTTCATTGGAAAAGTGAAATTAACCCCGCTAACTGTGCAACTATCTTCTAATAGATGCAAAAAGAATCCGATACTGAAAGCAACGTTGAATACCAGCAACGTTTTTATCGACAATAATTCCGGAAAAAGAATCATTAATATGGAACTGTAAATTAAAAGAGCCGCAAACGAGATGAGCAATCCCAAAACAGAGTGTAATATACCTCTGTGTGTTTCAGTTACCCGATATTGCAAGGATATTTTATTCTCTTTGACTAAAAACTGAATTATTTTGACAGCCGGGAGGTATATCAGAAACTTCTGAATAAAACCGAAGATCGGAAGAAAAGGGCCGATACAAGTATCGATCAGTTTCCTCGTACCCCCTTTCAACCCTTTTACCTTCGTATGAAAAATTGCTGCATCCTGGCTGTCCGCATCTGGCGCCAATGATCCTATTCCAACACCAATCATTGCTAAAACAAATAAACCGGTATTGGTTCTGTCCAATAAGAAAGGCATAAAGATGGCACTAACAGTGAATAAAGACAATATAATGTGATCTTTTCCCAGCATTTCCTATACTCACTCCGAAAGCCCCCAAACTCCACACTCATCGCGTCATCTGCTGCTTTTTCCTTTTATTTTGTTGGCTATAAAACTTAGGGGCATTCACGGTGATTCGCAGACGATTCGTGAGTTCGATAAAAAAATCATGAGGGTGCATAACATTCATATCCCACCAGCCCTGAAGTACATATCGGTGCCAATCATGAGGGAAGCTATGTTCTATGAGAAACTTGCAGATGACAAGGTTAAATGCCATTTATGCAACCATTTCTGCACCATCGCTCCGGGCAAGCGGGGAATCTGCTCTGTCCGGGAGAACCGGAAAGGGGTACTATACAGTCTCGTGTATGGCAGGGTCATCGCAAGCGGCGTCGATCCGATCGAGAAGAAGCCGCTATTCAACCTCCTTCCTGGCACTGAATCATTCTCGATAGCGACCGCCGGATGTAATTTCAAATGTCGCTGGTGCCAGAACTGGAACATCAGCCAGATTCCGATGACCGCAAAGGAGATACCGGGCCATGATATGACTCCTGAGGATGTGGTCTGGTCTGCGACCCAGCACGATTGCAAGACGATTGCGTACACCTACACAGAGCCTACGGTCTTCACAGAGTTCGCGCTTGATGTGATGAAACTCGCACACAGGTCTGGCATCAAGAACGTCTTTGTCTCAAACGGGTACACAAGCGAAGAGGCACTTTCTGAGCTCTCACAGTATCTCGATGCCGGAAACATCGATCTCAAGGCTTTCAGGGACGAGACGTACCGGAAGATGTGCGGGGCAAGACTCGAGCCGGTCCTCGACACGATCAGGCGGTACAAGGAACTCAGGCTATGGCTTGAGGTGACAACGCTCGTGGTGCCGACCGTCAATGACAGCGAGGAGGAGTTGCGGGAGATCGCAGGATTCATCGCAGATGTAGGTGTTGAGATTCCATGGCATATCAGCCAGTTCTATCCGCAGCACAGGTTCCTTGATGCCCCTCCGACCCCTGTCGAGGTTCTGCACAGGGCAAGGGAGATTGGTATCGAAGAAGGGCTCAGATACGTCTATGAGGGAAACATTCCCGGCATGGGAAACGAGAACACATACTGTTACCGGTGTAAAGAACTCCTGATCAAACGATTCGGATTCAACATTATCGAAAACCGGATCGAGGATGGGAAATGCTTTAACTGCGGCGCAAATATCGATGGAGTCTTCTGAAGGGTTGTACAGAGATGCACGAAAACTATTTTACACTCAGCAACCAAGAGTTACAATCCAGTGAGATGAGGTGATTGCACGCCAGATCAGACAAAACCCCGCGACGTCGTTGAACTGCTCCTGACGGCGCAGATATACAACCAATCCGAAACATTGACCGAGAACGATCTTCCAGCAAATATAAGAAAACATTACTGGAACAGCGAAAAGAAGCAAGTAAACCGCCCGATCAGCGTCCGGATCGAGGATGCCGCGGAGTTATACGGGATCGAGGATGTCATGCAGGAGATGCTATACCTCCCGTTCATTGAATTTGAGAAATTCGGAGCGGAACTCAAGCTCACAGTCTTTGATCTCGCAAAGAGCTGGTTTGCGAAGCAAGAGGGCGCGATAGGCCGGATTCGTGCAAATCCGACACTAGCATCGTTTTATGAGAACGACGGCGTGGATGTCAGTTACGCAGAGGCGACCCTGAAAGCCCAGCCAAAGGAGCGGGACCGGGAATATCTTGCCTCGCTTGCCGCAGAGATCGCTGCATCGGATGAGGATGTCGATCTCCTGACACTCGTGCACCTCGTTGCGCCGGAGGATGTCAAACAGCGGATCGATAAACTCGTGCTCACACGCGATCAGGAGGATAAGATCGAGAAGATCGTGCAGGCGATCGGACACCGGAAGTACCTGCGCGAGATCGGATTATGTGAGATCGGAAAGATGCTCTTCATCGGACTTCCGGGCACTGGCAAGACCTCGATAGCCAGAGCGCTCTCGGAAAAATTAAACAGTCCGCTCGTGGAAGTCAAGCTCTCGATGATCACATCCCAGTATCTCGGAGAAACAGCGAAAAATATCGATAAGGTCTTTGAACTTGCGAAGAAATTAAGCCCCTGCATCCTGTTCATCGATGAGTTCGATTTCATAGCGAAGACCCGTGTCTCTGACGAACATGCCGCGGTGAAACGTGCCGTCAACACGCTTCTGAAAGCGATTGATGAGATCAGTCTGATCGACGACGGTGTTCTTCTTATCGCCGCTACAAATCATCCAAATCTGCTAGATCGTGCTGCATGGAGGCGGTTTGACGAAATTGTTGAGTTCCCGCTTCCTGATGCAAGGATGCGGAAGGACATTCTGGACATTATTCTTTTGAAGGTGGAAGGTGACTTTGATTCACAGGAGATCGCCCTGCTGACAGATGGATTCACAGGATCGGATCTGCGCATGGTTGTTAGGGAGGCGGTACTCCACGCGCTCACAGAAGAGCGGATGGTGATCACGCAGCCAGACCTGACCGATGCCGTCGATGAGTTCGGTAACAGGGTGGGATTGATGATGAAGGAATACACGCCAACATGAGAATAGTTCTGTTAGGAACTGGTGACACGGTCGGCACGCCAAAGATCGGGTGCGATTGCCCTTGTTGCACGGATGCGCTCGCAGGCGGGAGGAGTGGCCGGACAAGGTTCTCGATCATGATCGAGACCGGAGATGGGCGGGTCCTGATAGATACAGGCCCGGATCTCCGGTATCAACTTATAAAACACAAAATAAGCCACGTTGACGGCGTGGTCTGGACGCACGGGCACTATGACCATTACGCCGGATTCGGCGAGTTCTACCGTGTCCAGGACCGTGTGAACGTCTACGGGCTCTCAGACACCCTTGACTACATACTCGGTTATCTCTATTTCATGAAGCCAACACGGCACGACGCAGTGGTCTACGAGCCATTCTCCCTTATCGGACTCGAATTCACGCTGTTCCCAGTCCACCATCCGCCCCTTGCCGAGTCTGCCGGAGTTGTGGTCTCTGATGGGGACAAGAAACTCGTCATCACTGGCGATACCACCAGGCAGATTCCGAATCGCTCAATCGAGATCATGCGGGATCCCGACATCCTGATATGTGATGCGATTGCGCCGCCCGAATATGACCTCCGGAAGCACATGAACACGGCAGAGGCAGAGGATCTGACATCAGAGTTAAGTGCGAAAAAGATGGTTATGACGCACTTAAGCCATCTATTCCCGCCACACGATGAAGCGGTGAAGCGGTGGAATCTCGGGTACGATGGGATGGAGATGATACTTTGACCACTCGATACCGTCTTAAAATCGAGTGATTTATCCCCGCAGAGGGTGTAAGAAAGTTTTACGCACTCCGCGGCATAATCTGAGGGATGGTAATTTCACTGGAAAAATCGACAGTGATTAGGGCTTGCCAGAAAATAACCCGTTAAAATTCGTATCATCGTATGTGTTTAGATGAGGTGGAAAAACCACGAGATTACACAAGATTAACACAGAAATCTTGTGAAAATCCTGTAATCTTGTGGTTCCTACCACGAGTCATTGAGCACGTACTTTTGCTACTTTATTGTTCGGTGAGCACTTAATCACTCATACACCCAAACTTCCTCAGCCCTCTCATACAGAACCGTGTCATCCTCGGTGAAATGTATCGCAATCTCCCTTTTTGCCGACTCAAGTGAATCTGCGCTGTGGATAAGGTTCCTGCCAACATCCAGCCCGAAATCGCCTCTTATGGTCCCGACCAGAGCTTCCTTTGGATCTGTTGCGCCTGCAATCGTGCGCATCACCGAAACCGCGTCCGCGCCTTCCACAATCATGGGAACAGCCGGAGAAGATGTGATAAACTCGATAAGCGAGTTAAAAAACGGCTTTTCCACATGCTCTGCATAATGTCTTCGCGCAGTCTCATCGGTGACCTGGCACATCCGCATAGCGACAATTCGAAGTCCCTTTCGCTCAATTCTGGATATGATCCCTCCGATCAAGCCGCGCTGCACGCCATCCGGTTTGATCATTACGAACGTTTGTTCCATTTAATCGCTCCAAAATCCCATCCAAGATACCTATGTATGTTTCGTGACCCATTTAACCTTTCGCGGGACCCTTTTGAGTTTGAAGTTGTTCTGGCACTTTGATTTGCAGAAATAATAGACTGTGCCGTCCCTCTTAACAAACATCTTTCCGGTGCCAGGCTCGATTGGGTTTCCGCAAAACGAACAGACAAATTGTTCCACTGTATATCACCTGCCGGTCGTCAGTTTCTTTGCCTCTCTCGAGGTTTCGAGCAGCATCAGAATGTCTCCGACCTGCACAGGACCTATGCAGTTTCTGGCAATGACTCTGCCCTTGTCCCGCCCATCAAGCACCTTGCAGTTGATCTGAGTCGCCTCCCCGTGCATGCCTGTCGTCCCGACGACCTCGACCACCTCAGCAGGATATGCATCATCATAGTCGGCCACGAGATCACCTCAGCGATGCGATCTTGCTTGCGAGCTCCTCGACTGCGCTCTTGCCCTTACCAGCATTGACGATCGCCACAGTAGCGCATCCAACTCCGAGACCACATGCGGCTCCGAGTTCGTCCTGCTTTTTTATATAAATATAAGGTATCTTTTTCTCGTCGCATAGCATTGGAATGTGCGCCACGATCTCAGGCGGGTTTATGTCCTCACTTACCAGCACAATCTGGGCTACGCCACGCTCGACCGCTTTTGTGGTCTCATTTGTTCCTTTTTTGATCTTTCCGGTATCTCTTGCAAGTTCCAGCGATTCCAGTGCTTTATCGCGCATTTCGTCTGGAGCCTCGTATGTTACATACATCTGTGCCATTTTTTTTATCTCCTTCTGGATTTAATCCGTCATCGGGATTTAACTCGATTCTTCGGTACCTATAATAGCAGCGAGGAGGGTATATATAAGTTGCTGTGCAGGAAGATCACCGTGTCCATCACATCTATTCTCACAAAGGTCAGGAACAACGAAATCTCGATCGACGAAGCTGAAGCGCAGGTCAAGCTCCTGCGGTTCAAGGAGATATCAGAGATCGCAAGGATCGATGACGACCGGCAAGAGAGAACCGGCATCCCGGAGGCGATTCTTGCAGAGGGAAAAAGTTCTGACGATCTCGCTACGATCGTTGCGGCGTCACTGACCGAAGACGTGCGCATACTCATCACGCGAGTCTCGGATGCACAGTTGCATGAACTGGAGTCACGCATCGAACCACCATATAGGGCGTGGAACGAACGCGCCAGAACCCTTGTATGCGGCACTGCCCCGATCAAGAAAACAGGTGGGAGGGTTGGTATAATCACCGCGGGCACCGCGGACATCCCGGTTGCAGAGGAGGCGCGGGTCGCGGCAGAGGAGATGGGATGTGATGTTGATCTGATTTATGATGCGGGTGCGGCAGGTATTCACAGGCTATTTCCGGATCTTGGTCGGTTGATCGATAAGGGGGTTGATGCGATCGTGGTTGCCGCTGGAAGAGATGGTACGCTTCCGACTGTCGTTGCCGGGCTTGTGCCGGTTCCTGTGATTGGGTTGCCGGTCTCTGTTGGGTACGGCGCAGGTGGCAATGGCGAGGCAGCGCTTCTCTCGATGCTTCAGTCCTGCTCGGTTCTTGCAGTCGTCAACATCGATGCCGGTTTTGTGGCAGGCGCGTTTGCAGCGCGTATTGCGAATCTTGCCGCGGCAGCATCGGCAAAAAGGAGCGTGTTACAGAAGTCTGAGCAGATCGGCAACTTTAAGTAGATGTCGCAACCCCGATAGTATGCAGGTATTCAATTGAGTAGCGCGAGGACTGCCGCGACATATAAAGAAAGCACTATGTAGCATTGTTTTGGTGCACAAGAGTGTGTGAGTACGTTCCCCCGTGCGGGTCGTCGAGGTGGATGCTCAATAATGAAAACCAGAACAACGGAGGTAGTAAATGGGTAACAAAACCACACGAAGAGGAGTTGCGATTTTCATAGCGGCTGTAATGGTCGTGAGTCTTCTGGCAGTGATGCCAGCAACGGCGGTCGTTTCATCCAGGACATATACGGTGAATGCGGATTTCGACGAAGGGACGCTTGTCGGAGTGGAACATAAAACAGTGCCTGATCAGTTGCAACTGAACCAAACAGCTACAACTTTGCCCTTCATCTGGGTCCCGAACTCGAATGAAGGTACGGTCTCCAAGGTCAATACATCGGATGGAAAAGAGTTGGGACGTTATCGGACAGGTCCAACATCCGCGGGTGATCCATCCAGAACCACGGTTGACCTTCAGGGTAGCTGCTGGGTTGGTAACAGAGCTACAGGGACTGTGGTGAAGATAGGGCTTTCTGAAGCCGGTCAATACATCGATAAAAATTTCAATGGGATCATGGACACGTCTAACGACACCAATGGTGATGGTAATATCACGGGTGCCGAAATTCTCCCATGGGGTGATGATGAGTGTATGCTCCTTGAAATATTGCTGGGCTCTTCAGACAGCGGACCAAGAGGTCTGGCTATCGATGCCAGCAATAACCTCTGGGCTGGAACTAATGCCGAGAAAAAATACCGATATATTAATGGTTCTACTGGTGCGATAGTCAAGACACTGAATGTACCATCAAACCACAGACCATATGGTGCGGTCATCGATGGGAACGGCATTCTTTGGTCATCGGGTCAGAATGAAAATACCATCCTGAGACTTGACCCAGCCACAGATACCATAAGCATTGTGGATATGGATCACTTTGTTTATGGACTGGGGATGGATGTCAATAATCATCTATTCGTTTCTGGCTGGCGGGACTTCAAGTTATCCAGAGTGAACGTTACGACATCCGGAATAGAGTGGACAAAGACCCACAGTTCCATGGGCGGCAGCAGAGGTGTTACGGTAACAAGTGATGGTGATGTCTGGGTTGCCAATTCCGGTAGGGGCTCGGTCAGCCGTTATGATAACAATGGGAACTTCATAACAGAGATCAGTGTTGGGACGACACCAACAGGCGTAGCAGTCGATGCGTCGGGTAAGGTCTGGGTCTGCAATTATGATGATGAGTACATCAAGAGAATAGACCCTACCACAAACAATATTGACCTGTCAAAGCGAATAATCGGAGGGAACCATTACAGCTACAGCGACATGACCGGCATCCTCGCAAGAACCGTTACCACGAAGATCGGAACATGGACCGTTGACTTCGACAGCGAAGGAGCCGACACGTCATGGGGCACCGTCTCATGGAACAGCCATGAACCGGTTGGAACGTCTGTCGCAGTCAAGGTGAGAAGCTCGGATGATCAGGCTACATGGTCTCAATGGGAGACCGCTTCAAATGGAGTTGCACTGAGTTCAACACCAGATGGCGAGTACCTCCAGATTGAGACGACACTGCAGATTATATCAGGAGACGTTTCGCCAATACTCTATGATCTGACTGTTGAAGTTGTTGGACCGGGCAATCAGCCGCCAGTGGCAGATGCGGGTCATGATCAGGCAATTTGGACCAGCGATCCGAGTGCATCGGTAACTCTTAATGGGTCAGGTTCCACTGATGATGGTCTAATACAACCTCTGAACTATACATGGACGTGGTCTAGCGGATCGGCGATCGGCGTCAGCCCCACAGTAACGCTTCCCGCGGGTATAACAACGGTGACCCTGACAGTTTTCGATGGAGAGTTCTATGATACTGATACAGTCGTTATTAGAATCAATCCACCAGCAGCAGCCCCGGTCCCGACTCTGACCCCCATTGGAATCATCGTGCTCGTTGGCATGCTTGGTTTCATCGGTGTAGGTGTGATTAGAAGGAGACGATAACTCCTCCTTTTTCTTTTTTTTATCAAACCTTGAATGCGGCGCGGGCGGAAAAGGCGAGGCAGCGCTTCTCTCGATGCTCCAGTCATGCTCGGTCCTCACAGTCATCGATATCGGTTTTGTGGCAGGCACGTTTGCAGCACGGATTGCGAACCTTCGCGGCAGCATGTCAAGTAGGGCACATAGCGCACCTCTTTCCGGGGTAATAGCCCCGAGGTTACTATGCGCCCCCTCACAGAACCGGACTTGAAGATTTCCCTCATCCGGCTCTTCAGAAGCACATCCTCTA
>QMVM01000060.1 GCA_003661105.1 Methanosarcinales archaeon
AATCACACTTTGAATTCCAATTGAGATTATTCCTGCAAGACCTTGGTATAAATGAACTACTCCGATTAGAGTTGAAGCCAAAAATATTGCTACAATATACCAATCCTTATTCTCTTTTATATTCCACAAGCA
The DNA here is from genome assembly GCA_003661105.1 of Methanosarcinales archaeon. GTDB lineage: Archaea > Halobacteriota > Methanosarcinia > Methanosarcinales > Methanogasteraceae > Methanogaster_A. The sequence goes on from QMVM01000060.1 coordinate 133, forward strand.
TTTAAGTAAAAAAGTTCTGGATAGTTCTTCAAAAAGTGCAATGCCTATCCGTAGAACATGACCAAACCAAATAATCATTAGCAGTGGATTGTTTGCTAAATCAACCATTGTGTTAATAAATTCAGTATTTGGTGGTTGGTTTCTTGGCATCCATTGATAAATTGTTGCTCTTGTGAGAAAGAATAAACCAAAACAGATTACAGTTAATCCAATACCAATTAAAATATCCCAATACCAAGTTCCTTTTCCTGAATTAAAGGTTGTTTTAAATGTGTCTTTTAGAAGATATTTATTCAGTAAAAGAATGGGAATTATAATTTCACCACCAAAAATTAATAGATAAACAATCATATCTGTAGTTGAGAAATTTTCAGTCTGTGTTAGCCTATACCAAATCATTATTATATTGATTGGCAAAATTGCAATACTGATACCAATAATACTTCTAATAGCTTTATTCATTGTGCCTTAGTCCTACTTTGTCACATTACAGACCAACCAACAGCGGTCGGTGGCATGACCTCAAACCGTTTGGAACACAAAACCAACATCAAGCGCCTGAATGAGTGGTTAATCTGACAAAGTAGTATTAGTGCGTCGGCACTTCAAATCCGCTGATGTGGCAACTCTGCCTGACGTTCGTGATTCTCCGCGGGTTTAGAGTTTTATCATGCCGCGGTTCGTTGTGGTCGTCTGTGTGGTGTTACCCCCTCTTGTTCAGACTGGTCTTTTGGTTGACCGGCCTAATACTGCTTGCAAGGTATTAGTACTTAAATATTTTTAGATGTCGAAGTGTCAGGTTATACAATTCAAAAATTCACGAAAGAATTGCAAATATGACGAGGGGGGCTGCTGGCTCAAGCAGTCACCTCACAAAGCACCTGCATCACCCCCTCCTGATACTCCTGAAAAGCCCCCCTTACCACACAGGTTCGTCTGCGCATCGTATGCGGCTTTCTGTCCACAAACACCTTTCCGCGACCCCGGGTGTGTCCGGCAGCCTCAAGCTTTTGCTCGTGTGCAAAGAGGAAGCCATCGCTCCCGGACGACATGGGGGTATGCTATGATCCTGAGCCGCGCTGGTTCGTGGATCAAGTGGGCAATTCCAGCGATTGAGCTCGGAGGTCTTCGCTGGAACGATTCTTGCGGTGTGTGGACGTTAAGCATATCAGCAGGCACAGAAAAAATTGCAGATCAGGCTTAAAGTCCGCAGAAAATCCATGAACATAGAAAAAAAGAGATTTGGAAGGGGGATATAACCACAAATCGCTACACGTCTAACTTTTTCATAGATTCGGCAGAACTGGTCTGCACAATCAGATCACGGACGATGGGGGCCAATTTGTATGGAATTTTCATAAGCGTATCTCCGGAATCTTCATAAGCAGCTTCGTCTTCGGCAACAGCTTCTTCGTCAGTCTGGCTCTCGTAATGCGCTAAAACACGCTGCACCTGCCCTTCATCCCATCCTGGCGGGAGTTTATTTGGCCTCATTTTCTTCTTTTGGTACGTCGTCTGTAAGCTATCAGTGCTTTCCCTGATAAATTGTATCGGTTATCACAAATATACTCTCTGGTTCTGGCACATAGATGACGCGAAGGTACCTGCCGGATCGGGTCTGACCAATGGCAACTCGTACCCCCTCGTGCCAATGCGATCTTCACCGGGATGTGACAGGACATCCTCCACTTCCTGTGCGGTTACTTTATGATGGTGGATGTATGAGGTATTCGTCTTCGGGTCCAGATAAAACCGAATCTTCATCGTTGATACTTCCTTTGGAACTGTAATATAAGCATCTCTTCTCAATGGATATGTTACGCCATTCTGTGTCCCCGGACCGATTCTAGTGCTGCAGAACACCGCGTAGATATAACGTCACATCCAAAAACAGACCGAGCCAGAACTCAACAAAGTCATGGCATAAATCCAATACCGGGTGTCTGGTCTCTATGTCAGTGGGACGGTTCATCGAAGAACCTGCATCATCCCCACCCGATACTCCTGAAATGCATCTCTCCCAGTATCAGTCAGCCGGAGCATCGTATGCGGCTTTCTGTCCACAAACTCCTTCACAACCTCGAGGTACCCGGCAGCCGCAAGCTTGCTCGTATGCGAGGAGAGATTGCCAGCCGTAAGCCCGGTCTGGCGCATCAGGAAGAGGAAGTCTGCGCTCTCGACGACGTAGAGGTATGCCATGATCATGAGTCGCGCCGGCTCGTGGATCAAGCGGTCGATTCCAGCGATGGGGCGGAGCTCTTCGCTGCCGGTTTCACTTGCTGCCATCATGCACCTCTGTCTCAGGCAGCGGATATTTGCGCAGGAAGCAGACGAAGATTACCAGACCGCCAAGGACTAAGAATCCCCCTATGATGACCAGATACAGTATCAATCCGGTACATCCGGATCCAAATTCTATTAAAGAGAATAATAGCCCCAGAATCATGGACAGGATCGCATATCCGTAATAACGGACACTTCCTGATCTGGATGCTGCGTGGGCGAAGGGTCCGACCAGAATCATCCCGAAGAACAACGGTGCCCAGTTCACCCACAGGGAATAATCCTGCACATCGCCAGAGATCGAGAGCAGGGTGAAGATGATCACGATAACTGCAAGTTCGAAGAGAAAGACGCCTGTCAGTGCATCCTTTGGATTTTCCTCACGAAATTTGACGACCCCGATCCGCGGATAGGTGTAGCGTCTTCGGACAGACTCCACAATCTTTCCTGAGAATACTATCAATAATATATAGAATACAAAGATGGGGGAATAGAAGAACCCTCCGAAAGTCATGAGGATTAGCCCCATCATGAATTCCATCAAGCCATCCTGCTGGGAATCGCGATATACCTCCTTCTCGATCTCGGGCAGGTCAATTGTGGCCGGCATCGTAGACCTCCATCTCCGGCAGCGGATGATCACGCAGGAACCGTGACAGGACGACCAGCCCAATACCGAGAATGATTACGGCAGCGATGCCAAAGACGATGTAACCGACAGCGATGCCCGCTATTGCCATCATTATAAGTCCCGGGAATATATCCCAGATGCCGTCCTCGTGGTAGGGCCGAAATGCCTTCTTCTCGAGTTCTTTCAGATTGATTTCTTGTGCCATTATGTACCCCCATACATTAACGTAAAGAAGTTTGTAGTATATAAGACTTTGTGTTGCAAAGTTGTTTGCAATAAGCAACGCATAAAATCAAAAGATGCTATTAGCCACCTCTGGCTAACAACCGCCCGGCAAGCGCTTCCGCGTCCCCCGTCCGGGCACACCGCCAGAAGACGATAAAGAATCGCGGATACGCCCCACGATCATCCCGCGAACCGCGCTGTCGCATAGAAACCTGATGACAGGAATGATCATTCGCCCAACCGTTACCCCAAGCGAACCCCTGACGCGGTATGCGAATGTCGGTTCATGAAAGACCGGCTGTAGCCGGATCGAGATAGCAGGATAACGAGTCAGTGGGACAAAAGCCGCATACAGAAACCCTGATAACATGCCGGTATCGGCGGGATCGTCGAGCCCGAATGTTGCACGGCATGAAAGTTCCCTGAAATCGATTCTCTGTACCACCCTACGCGCCAGTGCGATCACAGGACGGTACAGCATGCGGAACAGTTCAAAGACGTGTCCGACATCCATTTTTGCATCTTCCTTCTCTCTTCTCCGGCCTTCCTGCTCTGTGGCTTCGAAACCATCGATGACACGGGATAGAAACAGCCATCGCACCTCGATTCTCTGCACGGGATCGCTGTCAGGGTCTCGATTCAGTTCAAACCTGCAAACGAACGGAATCCATAACAGAAGCATCAGTGCAAGCGTAAGCGTTAATACGACAAGCAATAAAAAAATAAGAAGGGATGGATGCAAGATACCACCCCCCTCAATCCTCGTCTGCGGATTTTTCCGGCTCCTTCTCCGTTGTCTTCTCTGTCCCCTTCCCCTTCTTTCCTCTCAGGGCTTTTAGCTTATCCACGACTTCAGGCACAGACTCTATAATCTTTCCGATATCTATGCCCTTTCCTGTTGCTGGGAACAGTTTAACCTCGTCTTCGGATACCACGAGGAATGCGATCGGCTCGATCTTTGCGCCACCGCCACCGCCACCACCGAAACCACCTTCCTCACCGCGCTTGCCTTCGCCGCCAGCACTGCCAAATCCAAATGACACCTTGCTAATCGGTATCACGGTTTTGCCTGCTACTGTGATTGGCTCACCGATGATGGTCTTAGTGGTAACCAGTTTTTCAAGCTGCTCTACGACTTCCTGCATCAATTCTTCGACACCCATTTTTACGTACCTCTGTTAACCTGATCGCAAACAGACCAGATAACACTTTTGGTTGCGTGAATTGGCGGCTTCTGCTCGATGGTATTTCCGCTCATGCAGTCCACCTCTCAGGGGATGGTCCAATCGATCCATGCTCGATAGTGACCCGGGACTCCTGGACTGTGATCGGCACCTGCGCGGTATGCCTGAACTGGTCTTTCTCCTGTCGCGGTTCGCTGTGGGTGTAGTTCTGGTTGGGATTGTCCATGTTTCTCACCTCATTTTGTTCGGACTGGTCTATTGAGCTACCTGTCCGATAATATATACGTAACTAATGGTACTTAAACCTTTCGATAAATCGAAAGACTGTGTGATGCAAGAAGGAGTCGTCCGACTAACGACTGCCGCGAAGTTACTATCAATGACTTCCCGATTTGTTACCCAGAGCGTTATAATCAGCCATCGCCTCATCAAGACCTGGCACCTCTTCTGCTCCGACTGGAACTGTGATGCTCGACCCCTCCAAATCATCGCCGATCGGCTCATACCGCCCGCCCAGATGCTCGGCAAGGAACGCCTCGGTTACGGCATAGAACGAGAGTTCATTCTCAGGTCTGGCGAACTCCTGTCCCTCGTCCGGGTAGAGCAGGTATGTCACAGAGATATTTCGCTCCTGCATCGCATGGACTATCTGGTCCGACTCTGCCTGCTTGACGCGGGGGTCATTTGCGCCGTGAGCGATCAGGAGCGGATTTTCGATCCGATCCACATACGTTAGCGGGGATCGCTCCGAAAGAAACGCTCTACCCTCTTCTGTTCTATGATCGCCCACGCGCATCATCAGGATTTCAATCATAGGCTGCCAGTACGGCGGCACTGTCTCGAGGAGCGTTACCAGGTTCGACGGGCCAGAGATGTCTACGCCGCAGGCAAATGTCTCTGGTGTGCTGGTCAGGCTCCAGAGTACCGCATAGCCGCCGTAGCAGCGTCCCATGATCGCCACTCGATCCGGGTCCGCGATCCCTTCACGAACCGCCCAATCGACTGCATCGATGAGATCGTCATGCATCTTGCCACCCCACTCCAGATCGCCAGCGTTGGTAACCGCCTTGCCAAAACCGGTGGAGCCGCGGAAGTTGACATTCATGACCGCATAGCCGCGGTTGGCAAGCCACTGGCTCTCAGCACTGTAGCCCCAGTCGTCACGCGCCCACGGACCCTCATGCACAATGAGTACCATCGGCAGCGGCTCATCAGGATAACCGTCGCGGTCGCTGCCGTTACCGGTTCCCGCGGGCAGCGTGTAGTAACTGACCAGATCCAGACCGTCACGCGACTTGATGACGACCGGGCGTATCTTCGAAAGTGGCAGATCCTCAAGCGCCGCACGGTTCGTGAACAGGAACTCGGCGTTCCGTTTCGTGCGGTCGTAGCGATAGTACCGGACAGGACCATCATCCATCTCGTATGCGACCATCCAGTACCGATCATCGAGTGTCCGGCTAACGATCTCGAAATCGCCGTCCGCAACCACGCTTAAATAGACGAAATCGTCCACGATAGACTTGTCGATGACCTGCCAATTCTTGCGCGCGTAGGTGAATGCGACTGCTTGAACGTTCTTCTTGGTCGGATGGATCATGACATCGCTGACATCGGTGCGTGCGTTCATGGCGATCAGGGTCCGCTCCCCACTCCCGGTGTCGACTGCGAAGAGCGCGGCAGTGTCCCGGTCACGGCTGTCGATCAGGTACATAATCGCACCAGTTCGGTCAAATCCGCGAGAGTCCGTGGTGAACGTATCCGCCATTGGTATTGTGGTGAACAGCTTCCAGCCCCCGGTTTCGGAGGGCTCGAGAAGCTCGAGCCCTCCGTCAGCAGTCACCCGCACCGCAAAGCGGACGGTGTAATCGTCATCGATGACAAAGCACAAGAACCCCTTGTTCACCTGAATCAGAATCCTCTCGCCGGTTGTGATGTTGACGCGATAGAAGTCATGAAGTTCCGGATCGCGGTCGTTCATGGCGACCACGATCTCACCCGGGCATTTCGGGCTTATTCCATAAACGATGGCTTGCATATCCTCAAATGGGGTTAAGTCAACAGTCTCGCGTGTTATGAGGTCTACGCTGTACGCCCGCCAGTTCTCATCGCCAGCCCGGTCCCGGATATACAGGATATGCTTGCTTGTGTAAGCCCATGCGTAATACCTGATGCCGTGGCCGGTATCATCTGTGACCGGTTCGGCTGCGCCTGGGTTATCAGCAGGCCCCACCCAGATGTTCATCACACCACTCACAGGAGCAAGATAACTGATCCGCGTCCCATCAGGGCTTAAGAGGGGTGATTCCTTGTCCGGGTTGCCGAAGAGAACCTCACGCGGGATGATTTGGCTGCAGTTCTCCCGATGCGTCTTCTCGTCCGGTTCTCCTGTTGCAGGCGTGCCTATGCCATTTTTGGGCTTTTCGTCGCCGATGCAAGCGGATGATAGCAACGCGGCTAAGATCAGGAGAACCAGTAGTGCTTTTCTCATCTGCTCCTTACTCCTTGATACGTTATGCTTGGGTCTCTGTGCTTCCGTTCAAAAAGTTAACCGACCGACACCGCGCAAAAGGGGGTCGTTCTGGTTGCGGTGCTCCGGGTCAAATCTGAAAAACAATAGCCTCCTACCCTGATCGGATCATTTCGGGCAGATCTCGCAGTGTTCATCCTCCCTGATCTTCTTGCATATCTCACATATCGCAAGCGTCGGATCACCAGTACCAACTCTGGCGATATCGTCTGCAAGGTCAGCTATGGCAGCCCTGACATCATCTGATAGTTTGATCCTGGATCCTCTTTTATTTGATACGTACTGCGAAACCGCTGCCTGCGTGATTTCAAGTATTTCCGATATCTCTTTCTGGGACATTACCTTCGCGAGTTCTTTTGCCAGTTCGGATCTGATGGCTGGGAGCACATACCATACCACATTTTCACAAGGAGCTTTCATACTATTGATCACAACCTTTATATGCTTAACAATTGTTATGTTAGCGATACTTGCATATAACAGTAGGCGTCGTTCGAAGTAAACGAGGTGATCTGGTGAGACTAAAACCATGCATCAAAAAATATAAAAAAGACACACATAGAGCGGTTCCTCCGGAGGAGACGCTCTCCCGCATCGAGTCGAAGATGGCGGCGGCTGGCATAACAAGGGTTGCTGATATAACAGACCTTGACCGGATCGGTATACCGGTCTTCTCGAGCATCAGACCGACCGCGGATGATGGTGCGATCTCGGTCTACAATGGGAAAGGGGCAACGCCGGAAGAAGCCATGGCATCGGCGATGATGGAGGGTATAGAACGCTACTCGGCAGAGGTTCACGACAGGGAACTGGTGAAGGGTCGGTTCTCGGAGTTGAGCAGTGACCGAAACGCTCTTAATCCTGATGAACTGATCCTGCCGCACCCATCCGACCACGATCAGAGCATCCAATGGACCAGGGGATATGATCTGGTGAATGGCGAGGAGATACTCGTGCCGGCAAGTGCCGTATTCCATCCGCTCCCGCTTTTCCGGGATCACGCTCCACTCTTCAGGACGAACACAAACGGTCTGGCATCAGGAAACGAGATCGAAGAGGCGATATTCCACGGGCTTTCAGAGGTGATCGAGAGGGATGCGTGGTCGCTTGTCGAGACGTCCCGGAAGACCGCCCCTGCGATCACAAGCCCGGATAATGGGATGATTGGAGATCTCATGAATAGATTTTCGGATGCGGAAGTCTCGGTGCAGATCAGGGATATGACAAGCGACATCGGCGTCCCGACGTTTGCTGCGGTCTCGGATGACACCCTGCTGAAAGACCCTGCGCTCCTCACGATCGGGATGGGGACGCACACTGACGCGTATGTTGCGATGTTAAGGGCGATAACAGAGGTTGCCCAGAGCAGACTGACCCAGATACATGGTGCAAGAGAGGACACCACGGTTGCGAAGTTCCGGACAAAGATCGGCTATGAACGTACAAAGAGGATCAACAAGCACTGGTTCGGAGCGCCCGATGGAACCGGGGCGGGAGATCGAGATTTCGATAGTATCACATCGTTTGAGAGCGACGATTTTCTGGACGACATAGGACATATAATCAAAAATCTCGAAGGTGCCGGAATGGATCGCGTGATCGTTGTGGACCTGACAAGGAGCGAGATCGATGTTCCTGTTGTCAGGGTAATCGTTCCCGGACTGGAGGTCTATGCGATGGATTCTGAGCGGATCGGGACGCGGTGTAAAGATGAAAGGAAAAAAAATCGTAGTTTTTGTAGGGCCAAGCGTAGATAAGGAGGCTGCAAAGGAGATCCTTGGTAGAGGGTATGATGTAGAGTACCTGCCGCCTGCAAAGAGGGGGGACGTTTCAAAAGCAGCTAACGACGGCGCAGAGATTATATGTCTCATAGACGGCGTATTCTTTCAGGATTCTGCGGTAGCTCACCGGGAGATACTCTATGCTCTGAAAAACGGGGTTAAGGTGATCGGATCATCTAGTATGGGGGCACTCAGGGCATCCGAACTGGATCTGTACGGGATGCAAGGTGTTGGAAAGATATACGAGTGGTACAAGAGTGGAAAACTCGTATCAGATGACGAAGTTGCTCTCTTCTTTGATCCAGTGTATTTCAAGCCCCTCTCTGAGCCGCTGGTCAACATACGGTACAATCTCCGGATAGCGGAAGCAGAAGGGGTGATCGACAGAGATGCCTGCGAGAAGATTCTAAAGATTGCAAAATCCCTGTACTTCCCTGACAGGACCTACCAGCGGATACTCGATGCTGCAGAAGGTGTGATAGATGGTGACACTCTCAAGCGTTTCAGGAGGTTTATTGAAGCGGAGAAGAGAGATATTAAAATGGATGATGCGATCGAGGCATTGAAGAGGGTACGGGACATAAACGAGGTCACGGAATGATGATCAATGTAAAAGCATTCGCAAGATTCAGAGAGGTATTCGGAAAGGAACTGGGCGTCGAACTGAACGGAAAAGCAACCGTGACGGATCTGCTCACCGGGTTGTGCGTAACACACGATGCGCATGACATAATATTCAATGAATCCGGCGGGATCAAGAAGTATGTGAACATACTGGTAAACGGGAGGCATATCCAGTCCTTAAGCGGAACCCAAACCGAACTTGCAGATGGCGACGAGGTTGCGATATTCCCTCCGGTGGCAGGTGGTTAGGATGATTAAGATTACAGAAGAAGATTTCAAGATCGATGAGATG
>QMVM01000061.1 GCA_003661105.1 Methanosarcinales archaeon
ATCGCAGCGCAAGGGTTGGCTGATGGACATCGAGGGATACGCAAAACGAGGGCTCAGCCGGGACGACCCGGACCTCGAACAGAAACTTACAGACCGGATACTCGAGATCAAAGATATCACCCCAGAGAGGGCACGTGATATCGCCAGCGCAACGATTGTGGAAGCGCGCGCCACGCTTCACCCCGCAGGAGATATCCTCGCCCCGATCGCGTCAGGAGTTACGATGGGCGAGTTCGGTGTCGGATCGAGGGGCGCTGGCGATTTTTATGCACATGAGAAGATCGCGGAGGTGATAGGAAAGACCGATGCCATCGTTGATTCGTCACACCTCGATGATTCGGGCGTGGTGCGCACCTCAAGGCAGGAAGGTCAGGACCAGTACGTCGTTTTGAACATCGACGGCATCCACTCGCGGTTAAGCGATTTCCCGTTTCTTGCAGGGTTTCATGTAGCGCGTGCCGCACTCCGCGACATCTATGTGATGGGCGCACTCCCGGTTGCGATGCTGTCAGACATCCACATCGCAGATGACGGCGATGTCGGGAAGATCTTCGATCATATCGCAGGCATATCAGCAGTCGCCGAACTGACACACGTGCCGCTTGTCACCGGGAGCACGCTTCGGATCGGCGGCGACATGGTGATCGGGGATCGGATGACCGGTGGCGTCGGCGCTGTCGGAGTCGCAAAGGATCTCACAGCACGCATCGATGCTGCGCCAGGCGACGTGATCCTGATGACAGAAGGCGCAGGAGGCGGTACGATCTCGACTGCTGCGCTCTATTACGGGATGCACGATGTCGTTGATGAGACGATCAATATCACCTTTATAGAGGCATGCGACGCGCTCTTTGCCGCGGATCTTCCGGGAAGGATCCATGCGATGACCGATGTCACCAATGGCGGAGTGCGCGGCGATGCCAAGGAGATATCGAGAACCGCCAGAGTGAAACTGGTCTTTCATGAAGAGAAGATGCGAAATTTGGTGAATCCGAAAGTTCTTTCGATGCTTGAGTCGCTTGAGATAGATTACCTTGGGGTGTCCCTGGATGCGCTTCTCTTGATCGCGCCGCCTGATACCGCACCTGACATTATGGACGCGATCATGGGTGCAGGAGTCGAGATCGATGTGGTTGGCGAGGTATGTGAAGGTGAGGGTGCCGAACTGGTCATCGATGGCGAGGTCCGCGACTTCACGCCACGATTTCGGGAGTCTGCATACACCCCGATCAAGAAGCTGGTTGGCGAGGCAGCGCCAGAGGATTATGAGCGGATGTGCGCGGCTGTCGACCGTGCAGCAGTGGAGGCGGGGGGGAGGAGGGATCTGGTGGTGGCGAGGGTGCGGGGCGCGTAAATTCGTTTCTGGTGGTGGCGAGGGTGCCGAGGCAGATGGTTTTTATTTTAGCATATTCCTTATAAAATCCATAAATTCACGAACGCCAAAAACGGGATCGTCATTTATAGGTACGCGGCAGAAGACCCCGCTACTTGTAGCGGGGAGGAAGTCACGATACCCACTTTCAAAGAAAAGTTCCACAAAGACAGAGAGTTTTTTTGAAATTATGGAGAAGCTGCAAGCTTGTAAATCCCCCCATCACAGTACTTAAAATGCAGCCGACACACGGTTGGAGATGGCACCGAGGCATCGACATGAAGAAGTAACTCGTAGCAGTCATGGATTTCGGAGGGTAGTATAGCCACCTGATTTTGCAAAGCTTCCGTATGATCTGCTGAAGCGGATCGGTAGCAGGACCGCAAACGAGATCAGCGGCGTGACCCGGGTTGCTCATGCGATCTCATCCAAGCCGCTGTCCACGATCGAGCCGTGCTGAATGCGCAGGATCGCGCCACCTGCAAAGGCATGAGGGGACCGCGGCTATCAACAACATGGGCTGAGTGACGCGGCAGTCCCGCACCGCAGCACGCTCATATTGTAACAACCATCCCCGCCCGCTCTTTCCACGCCTGAACGAATCGGTCGGTCGAAACGCCGATGAACGCATCGACCAGGCAGAGGTCGCAGCGGTCGATCACTGCCGCGAGATCCGCAAGGTTACCATGGTACACCGAGATATCCATGGGTCCTGATACTCCATCTCCATGTGCTGTTGCGACCAATCTCGGAGTACTGATGTCAGCTATCAGCGGAAGTTTCGAGGGGTCGGTATGAATCTCCGGTTCAGGATCGAGACCGAGAATCGATGCGTTCGCTTTGATATTAAGAATAGTATTCATAACCGCCGGGCGGAACGCGTCGTTTAGTATCACCTCGCGCGCACCTGCAAGCACCGCGACAAGCCCGAGCGTGCCCGCGCCGCAGCAGCCGTCCACAACAGTACCTTCCAGCTTCCGCTGGTAGTATAACGATTCGAGTACCCCGGTCTTGTCGGATTCGGCATGCGAGAACTCGATATGCGTGTCGGATTGGGTTTTATAGATGCACAGTTCCCCAAATGCCGATGAGACGACATCTCCGCGAACATCGCATCCAGCAAGAAGATTATAGGTGTGGGGCGCGCTGTCCGCATCCAAAACCCCAACCGGCTGACCCGGTTCCCCTTTTCGCTCGATCACGCCTTTCACCTCAGAGACTTCGTCCACCAGCAGCTCTGCGGTCTCTTTGTCGATTGCGTCCATGACAAGGATCAGCATGTCCCTGCCAAGTCTAGGAGGAAACGGGACCGGATACCCAATCGTGATCATCGGGGTGCCGACATCAGAGAGTGCGGCATCTCTGGCGCGCAAGCCCTCTCGCACCAATATCCTGAGTACGTGTGCGATGACGACATCGAGATGCCGCTTCCCGCAGTTCTGGCACCGCATGGCAGCATCATCGACGTTACGGAAGGGGTGGTCGAGCTGATGAAACGGTAACTGCTTGCTGATCCGGGGGTCTGGCGCGCACGACTGGCATGCAGCATACATGGAAGCTATCGACTCAAACACATCTTCAGCAGGGGTGACGCAGTTGCCGCTCCCGCACCTCGGGCAGATGATTGCGGCGTTCATAACGTCCTCCAGAGAACCGCTCTGCACGGCGCGCCATCCGCATGAACGGTCTTGATCGGAAGACAGGTCAGTTGATACCGCCCCGGCTCGACAGACCGTAGATCTATATCCTCAAGAATCAGCGCGCCGGCGCCAAGCATGGTCAGGTGGACTGGAAAATCCATATTATCGTAGCGTTCGACAGATATATAATCGATTCCTACCAGCGACACCCCTTTATCAACCAGCCATTGCGCGGCGTCTGATTCGATGTAAACGAAGTTCTCGTGAAACCGTTCACGCGGCAGATCGCTGTTCTTTGTTTTGAAGAGAACCGCCTGCCCGGGTTCGACCGGACAACTGTCCAGTTCAGGCACGGTCACGGATATGGGCGATTCAATTTCGATCACGTCCGCATCGAGGAAGAACCGCTCAACCGGCACCTCATCAAGCGATTCGCGCCCCTCAAAAAAGTGGAGTGGCGCATCGATGTGCGTTCCGGAGTGGCTGCTCATCACCAGTCTGGAGAGCGCGTATCCGGAGGCGCGCGTATGCGACGCCGAGAAATCCACATCATCCGGAAAACTGACCGTGTCCAGTCCAAGTGTCCGGGTGATGTCGATTATCATTTCCCTGTGGAGTTCTTTCATGGTTGGTTATGTGATCGGATGGCTATTATGACTGTATATGGGTATTAAGGAAAAATATATCCGTATTAAGGCATATAACTTACCGAGCCGCAATGTTTATATACCACCGCATAATAGTGGTGTACTATGCGAGCGGGTTTCTAAAACCTTTTTTAACCACACTAACCCCCACTCCCCACTTCCCACACTCCCGCTCGCATATTCCCTTAACAATTTGTTGGTGAGCATGTCTTCTTTCGGTATTTTTGATATGCTTTGCCGAGTCGAAAGGTTTATATACCATCCAGTAAAGTGGTATACTATGCGAGCGGGTTTCTAAAACCTTTTTTAACCACACTAACCCCCACTCCCCACTTCCCACACTCCCGCTCGCATATTCCCTTAACAATTTGTTGGTGAGCTTGTCTTCTTTCGGTATTTTTGATATGTGGTGCAGCTGTGAAGTTATCCGGCATTGTCCGGATGTTTGCATTGTTCCGGAATACCAGTGTTTGCAGGATTGACATCATGTTTTTCAACCGACCGGATGAAATTAGAAAGACTCCCACTCGCCACCGCAAGCCTTTTATAGAAGTACTATCACTGTTTTGTTGACCTGATTATTACATCGAGGTCATTAATAATATAAGTGAGGCATGATAAAAAATGGCAGGACAACTTGGAGGACAGCCAATATTCATCTTGCGTGAAGGAAGCGAAAGAACACGCGGAAGAGATGCACAGAACTCGAACATCATGGCTGCGAAGGCAGTAGCCGCTGCGGTACGCACCACGCTTGGACCAAAGGGAATGGACAAGATGCTCGTGGACGGACTCGGCGACATCGTCATCACAAACGACGGCGTCACCATCTTAAAAGAGATGGATATCGAGCACCCGGCAGCTAAGATGGTCGTAGAGGTTTCAAAGACTCAGGATGACGAGGTGGGGGACGGCACAACGACCGCTGCGGTTCTGACCGGAGAGCTCTTGAAGATGTCAGAAGATCTGCTCGACAAGGACGTACACCCAACAATCATCGCATCCGGATACAGGCTTGCAGCCATCAAAGCTGATGAGATACTCGAATCGATCGCGACCAAAGTCTCATCAGATGACGAGGACGCGCTTCTCAAGATCTCAAACACCGCAATGACCGGAAAGGGGATCGAAGGGACAAGGGACAAACTTTCCAAACTCTGTGTTGATGCGGTTCGGTCGGTTGCAGAGGAGGTCGATGGCAAGATGACCGTTGATATCGACAATATCAAGGTTGAGAAGAAGGTTGGCGGCTCTGTTGAGGACTCTGAACTGATAAGTGGCATGATCATCGACAAGGAGCGGGTACACCCGAACATGCCAAAGAAGGTCGAAAACGCAAAGATCCTACTGCTGAGCACTGCAGTCGAACTGAAGAGCACTGAAGTGGATGCAGAAATCCAGATCACATCGCCTGACCAGCTCCAGTCATTCCTGGATCAGGAAGAGAAGATGCTTAAGAACATGGTCACAAAGATCACTGACAGCGGTGCAACCGTTCTCTTCTGCCAGAAGGGGATCGATGACATGGCGCAGCATTTCCTTGCAAAAGCCGGCATAATGGCGATTCGAAGATGCAAGAAGAGTGATCTTGATAAACTGTCAAAAGCAACAGGTGCTACGAACATCACAAATCTCGATGAGATCGAGGCTGACGATATCGGTACTGCGGATCAGGTTGAGGAGAAGAAGATCGGCGGCGGGAACATGGTATTCGTAACCGGCTGCAAAAACCCGATGGCAGTCTCGCTGATACTGCGCGGTGGAACCGAGCATGTGGTCGATGGGCTGGAGCGTGCGCTTGAAGATGCTCTGCGTGTCGTGGGCGTCACGATCGAGGACGGAAAACTTGTGTCAGGCGGCGGATCGCCAGAGGTCGAACTCTCGCTGAAGCTACAAGAGTATGCAAACAGTCTGACCGGCAGGGAGCAGCTGGCAGTGAACGCATTCGCAAATGCGCTCGAGATCATCCCGAGGACGCTTGCAGAGAATGCAGGACTCGATCCGATCAATAAACTGGTCGAGATGACGAGCCAGCACAAGGACGGTAAGATCCATGCAGGACTTAATGTGTTCACCGGTGATATCGTTGATATGTGGGAAGCAGGCATTGTTGAGCCGCTGCGTGTCAAGACTCAGGCGATCAGTTCTGCTGCAGAGGCCGCTGTCATGATCCTGCGGATCGACGACGTTATCGCATCCAGAGGAGAACCGATGCCACCAGGTGGCGGTGGAATGCCTCCAGGCATGGATGGTATGGGCGGCATGGGTGGAATGGAAGGCATGTACTAAAGCGTGGTAACCCACGCACCCTTTTTTTTCTTTTCTTTTTTTTTGCATCTGTTTTTTGCAACTTTTGGCAGTGTGGCCGGATCTGATGATAGCTTCGGAAAACATGTGTGCAGGTTTTAAACACGAATGCGGGCGAATTCCCCGAATTACATGAATTTGGCTGCCACAATCAGGAGTGTTTTCACTATAATTTTGATTGCGCCAATCCATCCACACACCCTGTCACTCAGTGCCCCGATAGTCTCATGCAACACCCACTTCACAATCGCCATTTTAAATAGGGGATAGGTAGAAAGAAAGAGTGACATGACGCAAGTAGCAATAACCGATACCACGCTAAGGGATGCGCACCAGTCCCTGATCGCAACCAGGATGCGGACTCGGGATATGCTCCCGATCGCAGAGAAACTGGACAGCGTCGGCTTCTTTTCGCTCGAGGTCTGGGGTGGTGCAACCTTTGATGTCTGCATCCGGTTCTTGAATGAAGATCCATGGGATCGGCTGAGAAGCCTTGCGGAGGAGATTATAAAGACCCCGCTTCAAATGCTCCTTCGAGGGCAGAACCTTGTCGGATACCGGCATTATCCTGATGATATTGTAATCAAATTCGTTGAAAAATCAGCAGAAAACGGAATCGAGATATTCAGGGTATTCGATGCCGTAAACGACATCAGGAATATGGAGGTTGCAATCACTGCAGCAAAGAAAACAGGTGCGCACGTTCAGGGGACGATCAGTTACACAATAAGCCCTGTACACACGATAGAGACGTTCGTCGCTAATGCAAGAGAATTGGCATCGCTTGACTGTGACTCTATCTGCATAAAGGATATGGCAGGTCTCATCTCGCCGCACGCCGCTTATGACCTTATCAAGACACTCAAGGACGAGGTCGGGCTGCCTGTTGACCTGCATTCGCACAGCACCAGCGGGATGGCGCCCATGAGCTACATGGCTGCCTGCAAGGCAGGGGTTGATATACTGGATACCGCATTCTCCCCATTTGCAGGCGGCACATCCCAACCGCCGACAGAGACTGTGGTTGCAGGGCTTGATGGAACACCGTACGATACCGGTCTTGACCTTGCTCTTCTGACAGATATAAAGGAGTATTTCGACGGGGTAAAAGAAAAATACAGAAGCATCCTCGATCCGGTATCCGAGAAGATCGACACGAGCGTCCTGATCCACCAGATACCGGGGGGAATGATATCAAATCTGGTATCGCAGCTTAAGGAACAGAACTCGATGGACCGGTACGACGATGTGCTTCGAGAGATGCCGAAGGTGCGGGAGGATCTTGGCTATCCGCCACTTGTAACGCCGACCAGTCAGATCGTGGGCACTCAGGCGGTCCTGAATGTCTTAATGGGCGAGCGATACAAAGTCATACCAAAGGAGGTGCGGGACTATGTAAGCGGCATATACGGAAGACCGCCTGCGCCGATTAACAAGCAGCTGTTTGCAAAAGTGCTTGGTGATGATACGGCTATAACGTGCCGACCTGCCGACCTGCTCCCACCCGAACTTGAGATGCGGACAAAAGAAGCAAAGGAACTCGGCATCATCGGGAAAGAGGAGGATATCTTGACTTATGCGATCTATCCGCAGATCGCTCCGAAGTTCCTTATGGGCGAGGCAGAGGAAGAGAAGTTACAGATGGCAGCGGCAACCGGTGGCAGTGGAGTGGGGTCGCATACTGGAATATTTAACAAATTCAAGGTGGTCGTCGATGGGGAGGCGTTCGTTGTCGAGGTCGAGCCGACCGGGACTGGCGAGATGACTGTGGCTAACGATGCCAGTGATGCGAAGTCGCCCCCCGCGTCCGCGGAAGGCGGGATAGCAAGCAACATGCACGGAATGGTTCTCGGGCTGAAAGTTTCAAAAGGGGACGTGGTCGAGGAGGGTGATGTCGTTGCGGTGATCGAGGCTATGAAGATGGAGAACAACATCCATTCCCCACACAGCGGGATCGTCAGGGAGATCTTCGTCTCTGAAGGCGATACCGTGGGTGCAGGGGACAATCTCATGTCTGTCTACTAAACAGGAGTAACAGGAGGGTCTTTACTTTGTTTAACACAATACTGGTTGCGAACCGGGGCGAGATCGCCATACGGGCGATGAGAGCATGTCACGAGATGGGCATAAAGACTGTAGCAGTATATTCGGAGGCGGACAAACACGCGTTATTCGCAAAGTACGCTGACGTTGCCCACTGCATCGGACCTCCGCCGACAAGCCAGAGTTACCTTATGATCGACAGGATTCTTGATGTCGCGGAGAAGACCGGCGCAGAGGCGATCCACCCGGGATATGGTTTTCTTTCCGAAAATTCGGTGTTCGCAAGGGAATGCGAGAAGGCAGGAATCATATTCATAGGCCCGTCCGGCAAATGCATGGAAGAGTCCGGCAGCAAGATCGCTGCCAGAAAGGCGATGGAAAAAGCCGGTGTTCCGATCATCCCGGGAATCTCTGCCGGAATCGATGATATTGAGTCCACACTCGATGATGCGGAGAAGATCGGGTATCCGGTCATCGTGAAAGCATCGGCAGGCGGTGGCGGGATCGGGATGAAGATCGCAAACGACGCTTCCGAATTGCGCGGTGCCATCGATTCGACTCAGGCAGTGGCTGAATCGGTGTTTGGTGATTCTACTATCTTTATGGAGAAATACATGCACCAGCCAAGACATATCGAGTTCCAGATCCTTGCGGATTCCCGTGGGAATACGATCCACCTGAATGAGAGGGAGTGTTCGATACAGCGTCGCCACCAGAAACTGATCGAAGAGTCGCCATCGCCGGTTATGACACCGGAACTTCGGGAAGAGATGGGCAGGACGGCAGTTGGGGCGGCGGAGGCATTTGATTACACAAACGCTGGAACTGTGGAGTTTATCTACTCTAACGGGGACTTCTACTTCCTTGAGATGAACGCGAGACTACAGGTGGAGCATCCGATAACCGAGCGGGTGACCGGGATTGATATCGTGAGACGGCAGATAAGAATCGCAGCAGGCGAGGAACTGGATCGCAGGCAGGAAGATATCGGAATCCATGGATGGGCGATCGAGTGCAGGATCAATGCTGAAGACCCGATGAACGATTTCGCACCCTCGCCTGGAAGACTCACACGGTACAGGTCGCCGGGGGGTCCCGGGATTCGGGTGGACAGCGGCGTATATACCGGATACACGATCTCCCCGTACTACGACTCGATGGTGTCCAAACTGATCGCATGGGGTGAAGGGCGGGTTGAAGCCATAGAACGGATGCGCCGGGCACTCTACGAGTACGTCATCATCGGCGTGACCACAAACATCCCGTTTCACAAGGCTGTACTCGGAAACCAGCACTTTATGAAAGCCGAACTCACGACGCACTTCATCGATGACTTCGACGTACTGACTGATGTTGCGGATGTGGTTGAACAGGAAAAGGTGAAGGGAGCGACCCTTGCTTCTGCCATAGGTTCGGATGACCGGAAGGTTGCGGCGATAACCGCCGCTGTGCAGACGTATATGGGTGGTTCTACCCAACTAATAGATAATTAACTTGACTTTGTTACATTGCAAGACAAATCGCCAACTAACAGGAGGGGCAACACATGAAAAGAAGGATACTCGTAACTTGCAGCGTTGGCTTCCGATGTCAATGCCGCCGAGGTGAAGATCAATGCAAGCGATGGCGTGGCAG
>QMVM01000062.1 GCA_003661105.1 Methanosarcinales archaeon
AGTGCCCGTGGGTTCGGGCACTGTTGCTTTCTTCAGTTATACCGTAATCGCCCCAGCAGCCACCTGTAACACCATCATAGCGTCAAGAGACGTGACCATATGATCGCCATTTACATCGGCATCGGCATCATACTCACCGCGGACGGCCATCTCAAGCACGATCACGGCATCTACTGGCGTAACCACCCCATCATGATTCACATCGCCGCAGAGGGTTGGTGTTAGTACCTCTAACGTATAGGTTTCTTGAGCGGTTTTGAGTGTCCATGCGTTTATTGCAACTGTCCAGTTCCCAGCTTCCGGGCTGTTTATGGGGATTAATTCAGGCATCCCCAGCGTAGCTGACGTTCCAATAAGATCTCCGCTTGAATTGAATAACCACAAATCGAGGTCATTGTTTGCATCAGTCCAACTCAGGCTGATATTCAGGTCAGTTGTGTGAGGAACATCGAGTGTGTAGTAAATCCAGTCACCACACGAGAAGTATCCTCCACTGTATTCATCAACACTTCCAGTTATGGGTCCGGTTTTGGTATTAGCCCATATCACATTTACAGAAACCGGAATTATGGTCTCCTCGGTTCCGTCATTCACTCTGATGCTGCCGTTGTACGCCCCTATCGCGCCACCAGGCACATTCATCACCGCATCAAAGTTTGCAGTCCCTCCTGCCGAAACCGTTACAGTCGTGGGCAGCGTTATCCAATCACCGGCATCACCTGTTGACCCGGCTATGCTCACGATTTTTTCAGTAACACCGTTATTCTCCACTGTAAATGTCTTCGTGTAACTTCCTGATCGCACCAGTCCAACAAACCACTGAGGATCCACCATGATGCCGTTCGTTAGCACATCATACGCATCATTTACATCTAACCTTCCGGCACCCTGCTCCCGGACGTCATACCCACATCCGGTGTCGCATGTATCGTTATATGCTATCAGACTGTAGGATATGCGCGCTATACTATCTGATATGAGACCACCTTCGCGCTTAACATAAGACCAGTTACAGATGCCAACCGCATCAGGTAAAATCCTGACCGCGTCTGCATCTCCCGAATCATCAACGCGGTTGGTTGGGGTGAAGTTTATGGTGGCTGGGAGAACGTTCGGCGTGGTCGCGATAGGATGTTGAGGGTTGCTTATCGTCAGGTTGCCAACATCGCTGTATACCCAATCATTCGTCGCATGGAGCACCTCTTCACGAAGTTCGAGATCTATAACCTGACTTCCGTATCTGTCGATCCAGTACGCAATAGATCCACTCTCGAGCAGCAGATGTCCGCCGTCAGTTACATAATCAATCAGCATTCTCTTATATTTCGAGTCGTATATAGGAGTCTTATCATCCCCACAGCTCCAGACAACAATATCGTAATTGCTCCATGTTGAATACGAAGTCTTATCTGATTCTTCAACCGTCACAGTGTATCCGAGATTCTCAAACACCGACTGGAACTTATCGACACTCTGGTCGTCATCAGAACCAAGATAATTCTCATCATCGATCACCAGTACGGATCCGGTTGACATTCCCGCCACCCTGAGCCAATTCTCTGAGTTCTCTATCAATTCCCGCTGTGTGTCATTGCTGTCGATGTCGTCTACATCAAAGGCATAGTATACTACCCGACTCTGATCAGCTTGATCCACATCGATCACATCTGCGCCGTTTTTCAATGCGCTCTCCACTTCTTCCGGTGTCAAATCCGGATTTGCTTGCAACAGCAGTGCTGCCGCTCCTGCTACGTGCGGACATGACATCGAGGTTCCACTTTTCAGGACATAATCCACATTGCCCTCCCAGAAAGCATTTGGTGCAATTATCTTGTATCCGGGTGCCGCAACATCGATTCCAATCCTTCCATCACCGGTGGGACCTCTTGAACTGAAGTCAACTACTGCATCGTTGCTATCCGATGCCGCAACTACTATCGCATCATAAGCAACGGCCGGGCTTCCGATAGTGCCTTCGCCGGGCCCACTATTTCCAGCAGCAATAACCACGACATATCCTGCTTTCACCGCGTTGGTCACTGCCATTGATTCAAGAGATCTACCGGTTCCATCTCCCTGCCATTCCCCAAAGCTCATGCTCATTATATCCGCATTGTGGTCCATCGACATCTGAATCCCGCTTAAAATCTCTGACGTGTTTCCGTAACCTGTTTCGTTTAACACTTTCGCATTTATCAGCGTTGCTCCGGGCGCAACCCCGGTTACGTCTGTTGAGGTATTGTACTTTCCAGCAGCAATCCCTGCACAATGCGTTCCGTGCCCATGTAAGTCATCCGTAGTGCCATCGCCTGTGAAATCTTCCTCTGCAACGACTTTCCCTATCAGATCAGGGTGCGTGTCATCGATGCCAGTGTCAAGTATCGAGATATTCACATTAATTCCCTCATACCCCCGAGCCCACATCAGGGGCGCGTTTATGACATCATCGCCATAGTCTGCTATATCTATGGATGGCATAGTGATACGAGAATAAGCCCCGGTGCCAAAGAGTGCCGCCCCATTCGTCTCGATACGTTTGATCTGTTCATCCAGACAGACTTTTTTTACATCCGGACGTGCAGCGATCTTATCTATATCGTGTACAGAGACCGTTGCAGATACTGCATTGACGATCCAGAGTGCCCGCATGTTCCTTGCCTGTATCTTCTCCAATGACGCGGTCAATGACTTTTGAGAGCTAATTGTCAATGATTTTGCTTCCCGGACGTTAAACGGTGCCTTCTGCTGCTCTTTCATCACTATTATAACTGGCACTTTACTGTCCGGTCTTTCTTCCATCTTCTGCACTAATGAGGAATCGATCTTTGTGTGTGAACCTTCCGATCGACTCCAGGATATTGCACTTTTTTGATCATCGGATGCTGATGCTGTGCTCATAAATCCAGCCAGAACAATTGCTACAACTCCGAAAACCATGCACAATTCCCAAATACTCGATTTGTTTCCCATTGGTCTTACCTCCATGTCGTTAAGCCGCTAACCTCATGCGCATTATAGACAATATCGTTCCGCACCAAACTCCATGTCCCGATATGTGTGCAACTTCCAGCCATATCTAACCGAGCCATGATCGCATATAGGCATCAAGCAGAGTACCCCGGTACATCCTATCATCTGTGAGCGATCTTGTCTATGTATCGCGTGGAGTTGTCTTTTAGCTCCTTGTTTATAAAGCTTGTGAACTATTTTGATAGATATTTTATAAATATATAGATATACACAAGATCTCCCGACCGTCAATACAGAAACATTTAAGTTAGGGCAAATAATATTGACATACTGAAGAGATGTGTGAAATGACAACCGAACTCGAAACCCGCTCTGACGCGGTAAGCGGAACTGTGCGACCCACATCCTATAGCGGAAGCGGATCACACCGGGGTTTCCAGCGTGGGGACACCCGAGTGAAACATGGCTTTGTAGTATATATGGGACAATTCCTCCTCGCGATATTGAGACATGTTTCACTCGATTTCTCTTCACACCCAAAAAACCAAAATGTTTTTACAATACTCAAGGTATATAGATCAGAACCAGAACAGAATCAGGAGGCATATAACATGAACAGAAGGAATCATAAGAACATCTGCATACCCTGTAGCGGAGGTCTCTCATGCACATAATGGAAGGTTTCCTGCCAGGTCCGTGGTGGCAGATATGGTTTGCAGTAGCGATACCGGTAATAGTGTACGGCATATACAAGTTAAACAGACTTGTAAAAGAGAATCGGGAGATACTACCCCTACTCGCAGTAGCCGGAGCGTTCATCTTCGTCCTATCCGCGCTAAAACTGCCATCGGTCACAGGAAGCTGCTCCCACCCGACAGGCACAGGGCTTGCCGCAATCCTCTTCGGACCTGCGATAACAGCGGTTCTCGGAACGATTGTTCTTCTATACCAGGCGCTCTTTCTCGCGCACGGCGGTCTGACAACACTTGGCGCGAACGTCTTTTCCATGGGAATCGTGGGGCCGGTAGTCGCATACACCATCTATAAGGTAGGTATGAAGATGAACCTCAACTTCTATCTCGTCGTCTTCCTGGCAGCAACGCTTGGCGACTGGGCGACTTACGTGGTAACATCACTTGAACTTGCGCTCGCATTCCCGGCAGATCCGGGGGGCGTTATGGGATCGTTTAAGGTATTTGCAACGATCTTTGCAGTTACCCAGGTCCCTCTCGCAATAATCGAAGGAGCCATCACCGCGCTCATATTCAAGTACATAATACAGGTCAGGAGCGATATGCTTGCAAGACTTAACGTGTTGAGTGATGCAGCCATCAGCAAGATTAAGGGGGCAATATCATGAGATTGGAGATCATCGTAGTTGCAATCATCCTGATATTCGCAGGACTGTTCCTCTACATCTCCGAAAGCACTGATGCAGAATTCGGCGGATCCGATGGCGAGGCAGAAGGTGTGATCGAGGAACTGACCGGCGGCACCTATGAGCCGATTGCAGACCCGCTATGGGAGCCACCAAGTGGAGAGATCGAGAGCCTCCTCTTCGGGCTTCAGATAGCGCTTGGAGCGATCATAATCGGTTACTTCTTCGGATACTACATAGGCAGGAACCAGTCCGGTTGAACGTGGTATCGGCATGCGAAACCTGCTGGACGACTATGCGCTGGTAAGCCGTCTTAGATACCGGAATGTCTGGCTAAAACTAACCATCGCGGCGTTTGGGCTGCTTGTCGGGGTGTCATCCACATCCCCGGCAACGCCTTTATTTATAGCACTCTCTATGAGTTTTGCAACGGTGTTTTTCGGTAAAACCCCACTTAAATTCTATTTAACGGTATTGCTCATACCTATGGGTTTCGCCATCGTGGGGTCACTCGTCATACTCTTTTTCTTCGGATCAGGTAGCGAGGTCTTCTATTTTGAGGTCTTCGGGTACCGCCTGACCGCTAATGCGGGAGGACTCGAGATGGCAATCCTTGTGATATCCCGGACCCTGAGCGGCATGAGCTGCATGTTCTTCCTTGCACTCTCTACCCCTGTGATCGAACTCTTCGCGGTCCTCAAGAGATCCGGAATTCCCGATTCTGTGATCGAACTGTCCATGCTGATGTACCGCTACATCTTCGTATTTTTAGAGGTTTCAATGTCCATAAAACACGCGCAGACCGTCCGGCTTGGATACACGAACCTCAGAAGATCGCTCTATTCCGTAGCCATGCTCGCAAGCACGCTATTCCTAAGATCTTATGAACAAGGAGAGAAACTTTATCTTGCCATGAATTCGAGATGCTACGATGGAAAGTTGTCCCTCTTTGAGACAAAGAGACCGATCAGGGCGACCGAAGCAGTTCTTGCGTCCATATACGCAGTCGCGGCCTTATCGCTTATGTAAGGTGTGGGATGTGAGATGAGATATGACACTTTTTAAGTTCTTCCGGAGGATCTGGTTATGATAAGGAATATTAAGCCACAGAGAGCGCAGGAGGTCATAGAGAGTTGTTATTTTTATCTTTCGCCTCCTCTGTGTCACTCCGTGTACTCTGTGGTTTTCCAAAACTTTATTCCAAACTTTATTCCAAAAATATCAAAAAGTCCCTGTGAGGCGAGGTGAAAGATCATGCCAATTCTTGCGACACGGAACCTGGAATACAGCTACCCTGACGGAACCGCGGCTCTCGATGGGGCAGAGATCGAGATTACGGAGGGTAAAAAAATCGCGTTTGTCGGGCAGAACGGGTCAGGGAAGTCAACGCTATTCCTGCTCCTGAACGGAACCTTAAAACCCATGCGCGGGGAGGTGCTCTTCCATGGCATGCCGTTTAAATACGATTCGAAGTCCCTTAAGGAGATCCGGAGGCGGGTAGGAATCGTCTTTCAGAATTCGGATGACCAGATCTTCGCGCCGACCGTGTATCAGGACGTGGCGTTCGGCCCTACAAACCTCGGATTTTCGGAGGATATGGTTTCGGAGCGTGTGAATCACACTCTTGAGTATGTGGGACTTTCCCATCTCAAGGACAAGCCCCCGCACCACTTAAGCGGCGGAGAGAAGAAGCGGGTCGCTATCGCAGGCGTTATTGCGATGGAGCCAGAGGTGATCATCCTTGACGAGCCACTCTCTAATCTCGATCCGGTTGGTGCGGACGAGATCGCGGATATGCTCGATGAACTCAATCATTTCGGCAAGACGATCATCATCTCCACCCATGACGTAGATCTTGCATACGGGTGGTCGGATTACGTGTATCTCCTGTCAGATGGAAGGGTTATTGGCAGGGGCACGCCTGATAAGGTATTTAGCGATCCCGAACTCTTGAAGTGCGCGGGCTTGAGGCAGCCCACCACTCTCGAGATATATCACGAGATCGTGCGAAGGGGTCTTGCAAATCGCAACAAAGCTCCTCGAAACGTTCCTGAACTGGTGGATGCGCTAAAGCCACCTAACCTTATGTGGGTGCGCATTCCCCCCGATGTAGGGGTGGGCGACACCTTGAATCTTGGAGTGATGCATGGCGATTACGCGCTCCATAGCCCCTACGAAGCGGTCAATGCGAAGATCGTACACATACACGACACGGGTTGCGCGATCGCAGAGATGGAGCGGAGAGGTGTCAGGGCGGGATGCATCAGGATTTACGATATGGAAGATTATACGCCTGAAAAACTCCGTAAAATCATGCACGACGCAGATATCGAGGTTGTGGGCGCGATGGGCAGGAAGAGCAAGGATATCGCGGAGGGGGATGGCGTGCATCTCGATATCGTAGCGGGCGTGATCGACAAGGCAATTCTGATGGCGCTCTCCGGGAAACGGTGCCTGATCCTTACGAACGGCGGGATGGTCGAGCACGCGATAAAGCGGATCAGCGATTATGTGGAGAAGAGCGGGATAGCGATCAATGTGGGTGTGGCAGGCTCAGAGAACGGGGGGAGTAAAAGAGTTGGGCGCGGATGTCGGTCGGTGGCTAAATGATTCTTCAGCCCGGAAGCGCGATCCCGAGATAAGGTCTTTGATCTACTCACTGGCGCAGGAATGCGATGGGCCCACTGCGATTCGAACGCAGGACCGCTCGGTTTCTCACCCGAAACAGATGATAATTATGAGCCGAGCGCTCTGACCTGGCTAAGCTACGGGCCCGCAAACGCCGCCAACAGGGCTCGAACCTGTGACATCATGGTTAACAGCCATGCACTCTACCAACTGAGTTATAGCGGCTCACATAACAATCATGGCGGTGAGACTTAAACCTTATGCTGCACCGGCAAGTTTAGCGTCCATTGGGATAGGATCATCTCCCACAATCCGGCAGGATATAGCGATCACCTCGTATAATCTTGAATGTCGTTATGTGCGACAGTTCAACCAGTCTCTCACATATTCGTATTCCGCGAATTGCCCCCAATCGACTTTTCGAGATCCTTTATCGCACGTTTTACATCTTTTAACCCCCAATTATCATAGGTACTCCTCTTGTGCAGGAAAGTGGAGAAATGTTCCATTGCTTGTAATGGCACGGTATAACAATTAAGTGATTTATCACCGCGGAGATCGCGCAAGGTGCAGAGTTTTAAGACCGTTTCAATACTTGCGGGGTTTATTGATTCCTCTGCGCTTTCCACATGCTCTGCGGTAAAAATTTAAGGAATACGGTGATTTCACTGGAATTTTCGGTTGTGCCGCTTGTGGCTGATGTGCATACCGGTTGAGCGCCCGGCTGCGATCCCATACTATCTGCTTAAAAATCAGATCAGCGGACATGAGACACATATCAGCGGCGACTTTAGAGTGACCGGTACCTTTATCACGGGTAGGCCAGTAAAACGTACTGTAATGAAGTAAAATGCCAATGGGATTGAAGCAATGTAGAATTGCTCCATTCACCGCGGGTATAATTGAAAAATAAGAGGTGACATAGATGGTACAATGTGAATACACGGAAACCTGTGCATTCTTCAAAGAAGGGATGGCAGATAGACCTGCAATAGCAAATATGATGAAGAAAAAGTACTGTGCTAGGAACCAGTCCGCATGCGCGAGGTACATGATCATAAAGACAGTCGGAAAAGACAGGGTTCCAGTGGATTTAGTCCCGAATGATGTGGATATGGCCCGAAATATCATTGCGGAAGGGTGATCGGAAGAGTGCTGTCGTGGACGCGGGCGCGTGATCAACATGATAATTTGCGCGTGACATTGCAACACACTCTTTTTCAGCATAATTGAAAATTCCAGTGAAAACATTCTGATCATGTGGCAGATAGATTCGTGAACGTCCCCTCTGGCAAAAGAGCCGGACAGGCAGACCTCGTCAGAATATAAAACATATACGGATGACTGGCATAAGATTCTACCTCGGAAAAACCCATTTCAATCTTTTTACATTTGCTTGCCAATTCATTAATGGAATGCGTTGTGATTGAGGTGTACTCCTACGAATAAAGAAAAAATTGAGGGTCTTCTCCGCTGATTGCGGTACCTGGGAACATGCCCGGTTCCAGTTATAATAGCCGCAATTCAGGCCATCCTTTGCAGATTTCAGATCCTCTTCTGCCGGTGTGAGCCGTTTTTTGTTTCTCTCGTTGCTTTAGTCTTCTATCAATCCATATCATACCTAATCAGCCCTATCATAGGGTGCTGAAAATCATCCATATTTAGGCAATTTTTGCCCCATAGAACCATACCATTTCCATTCCCCCTTCACCCACTCGTTTAAAAATGTTTATGCGCTCGATAAATAATTGTTATTTGTAAAGTTTTATTATATACCCCACCAACATAGAGGGTAAAAACTGATAAACAGTGAAAAGGAGGGTGCGATATATGAAGAAGAAAATCCGATAACACCACCAATTACAGCAGACAAGAACGCAAGTGCAACTTCTCCGTTCATTTGATTACCCCTATCTTATGAGTACGGTATAATAATGCACCGTATCCGAAATTGGTTTGCATATGCATCCCCCTGTTAGAACTCCAATTATCGCTTATTCCTCTTAATTCTTCACCTATATACGTCCCAGCCGTGCCACTCCGCAATGAATTGCGGGGCATCCGTGGGACGGAGGTCGTGCGATTGGATGAGCCGCGGATGGATGTGGAGTGGGCAGGCGCGTGTTTGTTGAGGGCGGTGCAGAATTTGATTATCATTTTCGATGTTTGCGAAGTTGTGGACAAAAGCAACCTTCCGAAGGATGGAAGGTGTGAAGTCACATAACGCCCCGTTATATGAAACTGTCACCTCTCCCACCCCTCCTTTCTCCAACGATACGCACACTTTTTTCAGTCACAGTTATGAAATTATTAGCAAGTTTATCAGAATATAACTCTAATACTCGCTGCAGTACAGCTATTTTATTTTTATACCGTTCATTTTTCAATCGTAAAAGGATTACGCCTTTGTGCGGTCTTTTCATTCGGAATACGAGTTCACCAAAGTCTTTATCATTTGTAATCAAAATATAATTCCCAAAATTTGCTTTCTCGATGATGCTTACATCATCTAATCCGCGAGCCCCATCGTAACTGGAGAATACCTCATGATGTAAACTTCGCAACCACTCCGCAACTGCCGGACCTGTGCATTCATCTACAAGAAACCGCATATCTAAACCGCCTCGACGAGCGGCATAAATGTTATATTTTCCAGCGTTTCC
>QMVM01000063.1 GCA_003661105.1 Methanosarcinales archaeon
TACACCCATCTAATCATATTTGTATTTGCCGGGTTGGCGTCATGTTTTCAACCGACCAGAACAAATTAAAAATTCTCCAAAAAAGACCACATCGTTATATGGGAAAAGCCAAAACAACGACCGAATTGGATGAATGAGTCCATGTACTTCCAAATGCCAGACATGTTGGCAATACGCGAGATTAAAATCAATAGAAAAGTCATTACTACCACTCTCCTTAATGAGGGATTTCTGCACACTACCAAAAAGCGTTTGTCTACTATTACGGACATCTTCTGAAAGCTATTGTCAGTCATCGCGTGGGGAACAGACCCGGACGTAGTGAACCGCGTGCCGTCAAACGACGGCGTAAACCTTATCCGTTACTCACTAAACCACGGGAAGAAGCTCGCAACGAATTACGTAGAGGTGGGGTGTCTGCTTAAGGTAGTGCCATTAGGTTATGAGGTGCTTGAGCGGTATGATGTGAAAGCCTCACGTACCGTTCTGAGATGAGGATGGGCGGGCAACCGCCCCCTTCTTAATCGGCGGTTTTCCGATCCCATTCCAGAAGATAATAATAAGTCTCGTTTTTATGGTATCGGTTGCGATCAGCCGCAGATCGTTTGCTCCGCTATCAAGCGCTATCTGCCGCAGTTCTGGTATAAGTGTACTTAGTTCTTTCATCCGGATCACCATTGTTATTCGGGATTATTATTACAGCTATGCAACTTGTCCAAAGTTCTGAGCGGTTGTGATATAAAACATGCCTTCCAACTCTATGCCATGGAGCGCGTACTCTGGTGGCTGATCGCAGGCACGAAAGGTGGAGTTAACCGTGCCAGAATGATCAATGCGCTGCGCGACCGCCCCTATAATGCCAACCAGTTATCAGAGGTACTGGAACTGGACTATAAGACAATAAGACATCATCTGAAGGTTCTTTCCAAGAACAGCGTGGTTACATCCACAGGAAACGGCTATGGCGCGATGTATTTTCTATCCCCTGCGATGGAGGAGAATTACGCGCTATTTGAAGAGATATGGGAGAAAATTGGGAATAAATTCAAGTGAGGAGATTATAACATGCAACTATCTATGTACGATCCGGTTTTTATAATGAATGTCAAGACGGTGATGACCACGGCAAACGTGGTGCTGCTGGTTTTATTGTTGGCTATTTATGTCCGAAGTTACGCACAGATCAAATCGAAGTTCACGCTGGGCTTGATGATATTTGCGTCCCTCCTGTTCTTGCAGGCGGTCATGTCGACTCCAGGCATGCATGCTGCTGCGTGCGGGCGTCGGATGTGCGTACTCGGACCGCTTGACGTGATACCGGACATACTCGAATTTATGGCGCTTTTGGTGCTGCTGTACCTCAGTTCGGAATGAATTTGAGTATGATTTGAGTATAATTCTGGAAAAATTATATGCAGAAAACATATACTTAACCGATGTCCGGGATGGGTGGTGATAGCAAGGCTGAGAGGCTAAACACACACCTCTTGCCATCTTTGAGTACACCTGTGAAACGGGGCATGAAAAAATAAATCCCGATGGAAAATGATTATAATTCAAACTCCTCAATAAAACCTAATATCAGTTTGTACTTTTCCAGATATCTAAATCCCTTATCCGTCAATGTCAAGAACTTCTTTCCCTTTTCGTCAGTAATCTCTTTGACAAAGCCCTTTTCCAACAATTCGCTCAGGTACTCTGAAAAACTTTGTGAGGATAAATTCGAATATCTCAACAGAGGTGTAGGTTTTATAGAATTGTGATGCTGTCTGATAATCTTTAAGATATCGTATACCACCTCCAGGCGATCTCTTCTACGCCTTATTTTGTCCATTTGGTCACCTTATGGTATATCACCCTAATCACTACAATCGACACAATCTGAAATGCAATTTGTATTTCGATTGGGAGGAATCTTTTTGGACCTAAGATAAATAGATTAACTATCCAGAACAGAAAAAATAATATATACAAAATAAAAAGCTGGGAGGTTTTTCTTGATTTGTTATATCTATAGGCAGCCATTATTATTGTAAAACTTAGCAATACGGCTTGTGACAATATTAGAAGAGAATGTGGCATCGAAATAAATGCAATGCAAGATATTAGAATGGCAATGGCGTTAAATAGTAATAATGGGTGTTTAATTTGCAGTTTCTTCCAGATTGTGCTATAGGTCAACGAAAGAATAGCCATCGTGCTGAAATATCCGACAAAAGCCATGGAGAAAATTTTGAAGATGTGGCTCGATAAATAAATATCAAATGTTATTTTCATTAGAATAAATAAAAGAGATAGAAATCTAAAAAAATAAGCCAATCCGAAGAATAAGAACGTAATCCTGAAATATTTGATCCCTTTGTGTGCTGTCAGGTCATAAATTTCTCTGGTTTTAAAAAATATCATGAAACAGAGGGATACAACTATTATCGTATAGCCAAGTTCCACAACCAGTCTTGGATCGATTAGATGGTGCGCAAGCATATAGTCCATGTTTTTCCTGAGCACTAATAAGAAAAGTGGACTTGAAGTGTACATTTCACCTTCTTCTTCCTTATATATGGCCCCATGTCACTTGGATATATTATTGAATAGAAGAGGCGATCAAATTGAAACAAAACGATACATTGCTACGTTTGGAGAATGTCTGGAAGATCTACCGGATGGGCGAAATAGAGTTTGCCGCACTGAAAGGAGTTGATCTGGAGATAGATAAAGGAGAATTCGTGGCAATTCTCGGACCAAGCGGAAGCGGCAAAAGCACCATGATGAATCTGATCGGGTGTCTGGATATGCCAAGCAGAGGCGTGATTCGCCTGGATGCCCGGGATATCTCCAAACTCTGTGAATCAGATCTGGCACAGATCAGAGGGAAAAAGATTGGATTCATCTTCCAGCAGTTTAACCTCATTCCAACATTGAGCGTTCTTGATAACGTGATGTTGCCTCTGGAGTTTCAGGAAGTGGACAACAGTGTGGCAAGGCAGAAGGCTCTTAAATTGCTGGATCTGGTGGGGCTGAAAGATCGGGTCTACCATAATCCTTCGCAGTTATCAGGAGGGCAGAGACAACGGGTGGCTATCGCAAGGTCGTTAGCAGTTGATCCGGATATAATCCTGGCTGACGAACCAACAGGAAATCTTGATAGCAAAACAGGGGCGTACATATTGGATTTTCTGAATGGGCTGCACACGAACGAGGGAAAAACAATCGTTGTCGTAACACATGACCTCAATATTGTTAAATATGTCGAGAAAGTGGTCTATATCAAAGATGGTGAGATTGAAAAAGTGGAATGTACATGAAGGGGCTGAGACTGATGAGGCTGATGAAACAAATTTTGTTAGCAGTGTCGTTGTTGCTCGTAATAATTAGCAGTGCTGCAGCAGAGGACGTAGCAATTGTTGCAGACCTGATAAGCCAGAACCCGGATCCTGCAAGATCCAGCGAACTTGTTGAGATCAGGTTTAACGTACAGAATCTTGGATATGACGATGTAGAAAACGTAATTATTGAATTGGAGCCAGAGTATCCATTTACCCGGGTTCCGGGAGAGTCGCTAAACAAAACGATCCCGTATATTAGATCACGCCAAACAGACGAGGACGCGGTTACCATTAAATTCAAACTGCTCGTTGACAATGATGCACCCGACGATATTTATGAGATTGACCTACGGATATGGGATGGTACCGGGACATCGACCACGAAAACCATCGACATCGAAGTCAGGGGAAAGGAGTATGCCCAGGTAATAACGATCAGTAAAGCAAATATCGATCTTGCCAGAGAGGAATCCCTTGAATTTGTTATCACGAACACCGGAAACTCTCCTCTGGAGAATATGGTCTTTTCATGGAGCGATCCCGCTGGCGTCGTTCTTCCAGTGTATTCTGATAATACCAAGTACATCAAACATATTGACGTGGGCGAATCTGTGGAGGTTAGTTATACCGTTATAGCCGATATAAATGCTAATCCGGGTCTGTACCAGATGGACTTGAATTTACGGTTCGAAGACTACGAATCCACGACCGGCGAGATAGATACGACAGCTGGCATTTTCGTTGGCGGAGAGACTGACTTTGATGTGGCGTTCTCCGGAAGTTCGGGGGGCGAAACTTCATTTTCCATTGCAAACATCGGAAGTGTTTCTGCTAACTCGGTAACGGTGAGTATTTCGGATCAGAAAGGATGGAGCGTGAGTGGAATTGACTCTGTTATCATAGGTAATCTTAACAAGGGCGATTATACCATCGCGAGTTTTAACCTGCAAAGCAAGGCAGGGGGAGATTTGCAAAAGCTTCCTGGAGAAGATAGCCAGAGAAACAAGAAATTAAACCAAACCCGTCCGTTTTTGTCTGCGAACCAGCCATCCGTATTAAACATTGAAATTTCCTACACGGACGCACGAGGTGAACGGCGTACAACAGCCAAAGAAGTGGATATTGATCCTTCGGTGATGGGTTCAACATCGGGCGGATCGGGATATGGTGGCAAAGGTAGCGGTGAAGGCAACGGAAAAGTGCCTGGTGCATCCACACAAAAATCATCGGCGACTGTAGTGTGGGTTGGCATGGGAATTGTTGCGATCATCGTCCTTGTTTTTGTACACAAAAGGTACACGAAAGAGCGACTCAATGACCAGGATTACACATATAAAAAGATGATAGGAGACTTCTTTGGAAAATCTAAGAGAAAGCAGTTGGAAAAATAGGATCTATGCAACTTTGAGCAATGGAGATGTGAATTAAATGAAACTTGCCAGAGCATTTAAACATGCATTGAACCTGGTCATGCACAGCAAGCTGAGAAGCTGGCTAACAATAATAGGCATTGTTATCGGCGTAGCTTCAGTGGTTTCCATTATGTCCATCGGCGCAGGATTAGAACAAGATATTACATCCCAGTTAGGCGGGCTGGGTGCAGATCTGTTGACGATCACCCCCGGACTTTCAAAAGCTTCGGGATTTAGCCACAAAATGCCATCGGACGGCGGTTCTGCTACTGAGGGCGAAGTGGTACTGGACAGAACTGATGTCCAGGTGTTGAAAGGTATCCCAGAAATTTTATTAATCGATACAGAAATTAGAGGAAGTGCTGAAGTATACTATCTTGGAAAACGAGGGTCTGTAACGCTTACTGGCGTAGACCAGAAAGTCTGGGCTCAAATAACCACTTCAGAGATGCGAGACGGGAGGATTCTTGGCCCGGCTGATCAAAACGTGATTGTTATCGGAGGCAGATTGGCGGATGATTATTTTGAGAGACCTCTTGGGATCAACAAGATGATCACTATCGAAGGCAGTTCCTTCAGGGTTGTCGGAATACTCGATGACCAGTCAACAAATATTTATATGCCCATTCAAATGGCATATCATGTCCTGGATGATAAAGAAAACGATGTATATGATTCAATTACTGTTAAAATCAAGAACGAGGATAAACTTGACTATGTCATTGAAACAATCGAGCACAAGTTAATGATGACAAGGCACGTCACAGACAGGGATAAGGATTTTACGATATCGTCCTCCAGACAGATGGGGGAAATGAAATCTGAAATGGTCAGTTCATTGACAACGTTCTTAACAGCCATAGCGGCAGTTGCACTTCTTGTCGGAGCGGTAGGCATCGCCAATACAATGTTTACCTCAGTTCTTGAGAAGACAAAAGAGATTGGTATTATGAAAGCGCTTGGTGCGAGAAACAAGGACATTCTTGCAATCTTTTTGTTAAACGCCTTTTTAATAGGGCTTATCGGTGGCATCATTGGCATCATTCTGGGTTACTTACTATCCAGCATCCTGCCTACACTCATGGGCGGCGGAGGCTTTATAGGTCGCCTTGCTTCAGCCGGATCAGTGGTTACACTCGAGAGTGTCTTGCTTTCGCTCTCTGTTGCGGTTGGCATTGGCACGCTTTCAGGAGCAATTCCCGCCTACCAGGCTTCAAAACTAAAACCGGTTGATGCTTTGCGGTATGAGTGATATGAGCAGGCGCTTGCGTACCTCGCTTCGGGATGAATTTGGGCATGATTCTGGTGAGATTTGGATATAATTCTGGAATAATTATATATATGCATGACCACTGATTGAGTATTGCCCGGATGGGCTAAACTCAAACAAGGTGAAAACAAAATGAAGATAAGAACAATGACTGGAATCCTGATCGTTGCACTGGTCGCACTCTCCATAGGAGTCGCTGCTGCTCAGTACGGTCAGGGTGGCGGCGCTGGCGGTGCCCAATATGCGGATGCCGACGGCGATGGGATATGCGACAATCTCGGTGACCGCTCAGAATTCGTGGACGCTGATGGCGATGGGATATGCGACAATCTCGGTGACTGCGGACGTGGACGCGGTGGATGCGGATGCGGTGGATGTGGCATGGAGTTTGTAGATGAAGATGGCGATGGCATCTGTGACAACGCCGGCATCAATGGCAGGGACTCTGACGGCGACGGTATCCCAAACGGGCAGGACGATGATTATGAGCCGCCGCGAGATGGAAGCGGTCGCGGCAATGGCGGACAGGGCAAAGGGTGTAATCGATAAGCCTGTGCTGTGTGCGTGGAATGACCGCGCACTCTTTTTATTTTTTTTTGGGATCAAAAAATCTTTTAAGCACCGAATCCTGAGATATAATGGGAGCAGAATATGAAACGAAATACGATCTATCTATCAGTCTTCTGCATCGTTCTTCTCACAATCCTCGTTTGTGCGCCTATTCTGGCAGAAGGTAGAGGAAGAGGGGGCGGAGGTGGTGCCGGCAGTGGAGTGGGTGGCGACAGAAACACTGATATATCAGCCATTCTGGCAGGGTTATCATCGATAAAATTTATTCTCGGAGGGCTTGCTGCACTTTCAGGACTCATACTTCTAAAAACTGTCAAAATCAACCAGAACATCCGAACACTCCTGATGTGCGCGGTCTTTGTGCTCTTTGGGGTGCTGGTGGTCCTGCACCAGCCAAACCCGCTGCGCGCAGTGGTTGATCCGGTAACGGCTCTCGCAACTGGCGGTGCGATCACGCTTAAGAAAGCAACGATGCTCGCCTTCATCGGCGGCTTGTCGGTCATCGGAGCAAAACTGTTCTGCGGGTGGGTCTGTCCGTTTGGAGCACTGCAAGAGATCGTAAACAGGATTCCGGCACCATTCCAGAAGAAGATCAAGCTGCCGTTTAAGATCTCGAACAGCATCCGGATTTCGATCTTTGCTATTAGTTTAGTTATGGTTATCGGAACAGGTTGCGATCTTTACACATACCAGAACATCTTAAATCCGTTTGAGCTATTTGACTGGCATTTTGAGCTGGTGCTGGCAGTTCTGGTTGGCGCGGTTCTGATCGCATCAGTATTTGTGTACCGTCCGTTTTGCTATCTTATATGTCCGGTCGGGCTCCTGACGTGGATGCTTGAGCATATAAGCATCTTCCGTGTGCGTCTTGATAGGGAGAAGTGCAATGACTGTAAAAAATGCATTTTAAAATCTTCATGTCCGTCTGTCAAAGCAATACTGGATGGTGACACGGTGCGACCTGATTGTTACGCATGTGGCGTATGCATCGATGCATGTCCAAAAGACGCGCTCGAGTTCGGAATCCGGAAAAAAACGAAGGCATGAAAGGATGCCGCAGGTTATTTCCCGCGATACTTCTGCAGCAGCCTCGTTACCGCACGCACATCGCGCCCCTGCTGTCTGGCATCATCGAGACACGCCTGATACAGTTGATCGGTCAGGAGATCTGGCATTGACTTGCACATCTGGGCATGAAGCGTGAGATCGAAGCACCGTGCCTCGCTCTCTGTCATTTTCAGTGCTTTGTACTCGTCGGTATGTGCAATAAACGTCGGGTTCTCCGAATCATCTGTTTTTAGCACGAGATCTGCAAGATGAGTCTCCGGGATCGGCTCTGCGATGCTTATGAAAACATCATCCAGGAACGTATCCTCGATTAAGTCCTTTGTCAACTGGTAATCTTCGGCAGTCTCGCCCGGATAGCCGACGATGAAACTTCCTGCAACCTTCACGCCGCACTGCTGCGCCAGTTCGATCGCATAAACGTTATTCTCCGCATCAACCCCTTTCCGCATCTCCTTAAGCATCTTGTTGCTTCCTGACTCGATCCCGTAATAGACCCAGCCCATCGTGAAGTCGTGGATCGCATGGAGCGTCTCCTCATTGACGTAATCAACCCTGATGTCGGGAACCGAGACATTTCTTCCCCCCATCACCTCTGCGATCGCTTGTAGCAGTTCGACAAACGCGCTCGCATTGACCGATTTTTTATGCGGGTCGTACTGGTACAGCGAACTCGTTCCGCCACTGATCGCGATCCTCTGAACGCCGCACCGCTTAAACTCCTTTATCTCCGCGATGATGTCCGCAATCTCACGGCTCCGAATCTTCCTTCCAAAGAACGCCGGGACCTGACAGAAGCCACATGCTCCGATGCAACCCCTGTGCGTCTCGATATACACATTCGCGCCCCTGATACTCTGGTCGCCGATGTCATCCGGTATAAGCGGCATCGGTCTATCGAGTTTTGCAGGTTTGGGCTCGGTCCGGATAACCTTACCATCGTTTCTGAACGCGATTCCGGAGATATCTTCCGAAACTCCGTTGTTTAGCAGTTCAAGCGTCGACTCCTCGCCTTCCCCGATGATAACGCCATCCACATCCAGTTCTCCAAGAATGATGTCGGGATACGCGCTGATCGGACCGCCGACATAGATCGGTTTGCTGCTCTGTTTTGCGAAGTCCCTGATCCCGCTGTCAAGGAGATGGAGTGTCGAGTACAGGCTCAGTAGTATTATGTCCGTGTCCGCGCTGACATCCGTAGTTTTGGTGAGCGTTACGTCAAATCCTGCATCTTGAAGGATTCCGCCGATCACCATCGAGCCATACGTGTAGATTTCGGGGGTGACGATTGTGATCTTCATGGTTTGTTAATCTGGATGCGGTCATGGTATATTTGTTTTTACTGCCGGGGGTGGCATGACTGTTGGCAGTCGTTGGTTATTTCAGAGCCTCGCACTGCGCTTTGCGGATACGATGCTTAATATCGCTTAGAAGAACCGTATATTCATCCGGAACCAACTCACTCATTCGCTACGCCCTCCAGAAGCTTCGCCACCTCATCGACCTCCCTTATCAGTTCATCTTCCGTAGGCAGGTACAGCTTATACTTCGAAGCAAATATCTGTGTATTATCCTCAGGCAGCGTATAGCGGGCGATCGTCTCTTTCTTATCGCGACAGAGAATAATACCAATCGTGCGGTTTTCGTCATCGGTCCTGACATCTCGGTCGTAGAAATTGACATACATCTGCATCTGCCTCAGATCCCGGTGGGTAAGCTTACCGATCTTCAGGTCAATCAGCACAAAACATCGCAGCAGACGGTTGTAAAAAGCAAGATCGATGTAAAAATGCTTGGCATCAAGTGTGATACGTTTTTGGCGGGTGACAAAGGCAAATCCTTTCCCCAGTTCCAGTAAAAAGCTTTGCAGGTTGTTCAGAAGGGCAGTTTCCAGATCTTTCTCGCTGTACGCCGCTTGCTCAGGTAGTCCCAGAA
>QMVM01000064.1 GCA_003661105.1 Methanosarcinales archaeon
CAAGGATTTCGCTTTCACTCATTGATTCTCTCACTGGTATGCGCGTATTGATAAAACCTTCGCATCATATATCGACCGAACCTGTAAACACACTTCTGAATTCATCGCATATCGCGACCATTGTATGGAGTGCGCTCCGCATCGCTTGTACCGGATCCTTACCGCTTGTGCGCACATACATAACCGGTTCGCTGATGCCAAGATACTTGATGTCATACGTAGCGATCTCGACGGCATCATCTTCCAGAAGAATCGTTTTTAAGAGGTTTAACAGGGTATGCGTCTCACCTGCGATCTCCATTTCCAGTTCAGTATCTGTTTTGTTAAGGATTTTCAAATTCATTCAGATGCGAACTCCGTATGTTTTCATAGATTGGCATTGTTGCGCTATGTTGAAATACCTTGCGCTCTGCCGGGTGGTGTGAAGTATAACCAAAGCGACCTTTCCATTTCCAAGCCTCCGCTGACTCCGGATGAAGCAATTTCCCGGCCTCACGCACCAATCTCTTGACAAGTCTTACAGGTAGGCGTAATCTGGCATTACAATAAGATTTGGTCTTTGATGGGCAGGGTGGCTCGCCTTGTGCCACTCGTTCCGCAAGCACATTTGCTACTGCATTTTGGCAGGAGTGATCCGATACTTAAGTACTTGTGACAAAAAAGCACATAAAGTACGTATATGGGGAAAAATTCGGTATCGATAACTGCTTACTTCTTCATCCACAGCGTTCCGGATGGTTTCAGTCGAAAGGACATCGCTGAAGGATAACCCCTCGGATTGGGCAAAACACCTTCTCATCACTCTTATCTGATGGGAAATCCGTTTGCGGATGGAATCGAACATTGTTGGCACCTCGTTTGTGGATTCATAATAATTTACGAATCTTTATGCTAACATAATAAGATGTTAAGTATATGCACTTTATTAATTCTATTGGATTATTTTCTTAAGGTAGTGGCATTTCGCTATGCCCCCTACTTGGCATTACAGGTTGTTCGTACCGCTGAATTCATTTAAAAACTCCACACGATATCGAACAGTACAATAATCATAACCCATTGACCGAGTATTTCGTATACATCATCGCCTCGATCTGATTCGTGCGCATCGTCCGGGTCAGCAGACGGTAATCCGCTCCTTTCAGCGGAACTTTTCTCACAGGCGGTATCACAGCGCCGCCCCCCTTTAGGAATACCGCGCCCCCGCGCATCTTTCCGCCAACGAACCCTTTAGACTTCCCTTTTATGATCAAAACTCCAGCACGCATGTCAGCAGCTGCAAACTCGCCTGCATTCCCATCTATCACTACTGTTCCCCCGGAAAGCAGCGTGCCTGCATTCATCTTAACATCACCACAGACCCTGAGTTCCCCGGCACTCATCAACATACCCACACTGAGATCCGCGTCACCGTTCACGACAACCGTGCAATCGGCGCTGCACCGTGCCGCGATGGTATCCCTCAAGACTCCGTCGGCAAGTAGCAGTCTTGTTCCGTCAAACGTATTTGGTGGAAGTAATTCATCCGCCGAGCCATGGTGCAGAATATCGGTTATCGACCGGTACTTCCTAAAACCTGCAAGATCAGACTGTACCTCGATTATGTTGCCAAGCGGCTCTGCCACCCTCCCGCTCACGTAGATGCTCCCTGATGCCATGCCCATGCCCATCCTGGTGCCAACGTCCCCGTCCACGATAACGGTTCCTGAGTCGATGATCCCGCCAGTGCCGTTGAAGTAGCGCATGTCGGCACCGGCATTCGAGCATAGCCGTTTGCCAGCGTCGCCTTTGATTGTGACGGCCTCATTCTTCCGAAGCGCGGTTACAAGATCCCGGTATGTGTGATCAGTATCTTTCTGATCAGGGATGACCCCATCCGGATCCAGTTCCTTCCCCTGATGCTGCCAGTAGAAATTGTATGTGAAATCACAGACGCATTTTTGTGGCGATGTGAACTCGATCTCGATGCTCAATTCAGATCAGACTCCTTACAGACTCCTTGAGTACATATTGGAAGATACCCCGCCGATCAGCCCCGCGATCGCGTCATCCAGAAATGGTCCGAGTTTCCCAAGGATTCCGGGTTTATTCTGGTCAAATCTGGTGAACTCGAACATGCCTTTATATCCGCCGATGTATTTTGCAATCGCAATACCAAGCACCTCGTCTGCGATCAGATAGACCGGATCACGCTTAAATTCTTGCACAGTTATTCCTGGCAGTCTGTCGTTTTCGCCCTCTTCTTCCAGAAGAGTTGCAGCATATACGAGTATGCACAGGTTCGGATCGGATAATGCAAAATCCAGTTCATGCTTGAACGCATCTCTTGCGAGTTGCTCTGTTTCTATACCCGGATGCGGGACGTAGAGTTCCATCGCTGCATCTGTGATTGCATCTTCGGTGATGCTGTATTTATTGAGCGTCTTGAACAGGTCCCGTTTATCTGGCATATACTGGCAGAATTAGAATCCGGTCAATAATAAATGCTTGGTTGGCAACTTTGAAACTTTACCGGGGTGTCACGCCTTGTGGATTCGAGCTTGTCTCGGAAGCTTCGGGTTTTTGGTATCTGGAAAGATCATTTTGCAACCTCATAAAATCACAATAGTGGCATCTCCAACCGCAACAGCCGTAACCTCACCACCAGTGTCTTTAACTTCAATCCTTTATACCCTTCTCCCGTACTTGGGTTTCACGGATGATCTTCTTAATACTTGATTTTCGGTGAAACGTAAATTACAGCCCAAAAGGTGTCACGCAAGTATGGCACGTTCCACCCTTTTCAAACGTCCATTCTTCAATCGCGTTGTTATCATTGGTAATTCTATATGTGTTCTGTGACAGTAAAAGGATAAGCTATTTCAACTCACCGAAAGTCAGGTTAATACTTGCTTTAGCACTTTTGAACCGGAGAGCATCGTGTAACAATGCATGAAATCTGATATTAGCTCGACGCAGGACAATAGGGCAGTGGTACCTGCTTTGCGCGGACAACAGGCATTCGGGTGTGTGGTGGGTGCAGGTCTCGGTCCGGGGCGTAGTGGCAGCATGACCTGCCTGCTGCTGGTGGCTGCGGTTCTCGTGGTGGTGCTTGCGCAGTTATTCCGGGAAGTCTCCCGTTTTCACCCTCTTCTTCCAGAATGGTTGCCGCATACACGAGTATGCACAGGTTCGGATCGGATAATGCAAAATCCAGTTCACGCTTGAACGCCTCTTGCAAGTTCCTCTGTTTATATCCCTGGATGCGGGACGTAGAGTTCCATCGCCGCACCTGTGATCGCATCTTCGGTGATGCCGTATTTATTGAGTGTCTCGAAGAGGTCCCGTTTACCGGACATATAATGGCAGAATTGGAATCCGGTCAATAATAAATGCCCTGGTTAAGCGGTTTTGGAACTTTGTAAAAAGCATTCATATAATTGGAAATGTACTTATTATAATAGGGTGGTATGGGTATAATTAGAAAGGTACTTATACTATTAGTGTAGTACCTACACGCTTAGAAAGGTATTTATACCATTAGTGGGGTATGACTATTATCGTTGGATATGACATATCATGAATACAGGATCGTCAAATCCATGCGAGTGAAGTGATAAACAACCAACAATTTGCGGAGAAACCCATGTACGCCCATAAAAAAGTAATTGGATTGATTATGCTGATATTAATCAGCGGAGTGGTCTGCAGCCCATCTCATGCAGAAGATACGTACGCCGCCAGGAGGGTCAACGTAAGCGAAGACATCCCGTATGACAGTTGGGCGGATACAGTCTACAACGAGATTCATGACAGCCAGATCGGGAATTTGACATGGGGTGGTATCTTTAACCATAGCCAGGAACACCAAGAACGTGACACCTGTAAGTACGTTAAAAAAAGCATCGATTCAACGAATGCCGTCTGTAAAGATATCTATGGCAACCAAACAAACGATAGTATAGGGGAGATCAACCTGAAGCATTCGTTTGGAGGTAACATCCGGATGTCGGTAACGGATGCGAATAACAACCGGATTGAGGATTGCCTGGACGGATTGGCGATGCGCGCTGGCATCGATGATGGCGAGGCGGTTAATGTCATCGTTATGTATCGTAAAAAATCATCCGGGCCATCTTATTCTGTTTCATACGGCACATTGAACACATTGAACACATTAGGAGCAGGAGTGAAATATAATTATAACACCATAGATG
Source organism: Methanosarcinales archaeon (assembly GCA_003661105.1). Taxonomy (GTDB): domain Archaea; phylum Halobacteriota; class Methanosarcinia; order Methanosarcinales; family Methanogasteraceae; genus Methanogaster_A. Next base: position 4,197 of record QMVM01000064.1, read on the forward strand.
CCACTGCACTAAAGATGCCTGCCGGAAATCTAAACGCTCTTGCAGAGGTTCCCGGAGTCGAAATGGTGTATCTCGACCGCGAGGTCCATACTCTGCTGGATACGAGCGTTCCGGTGATCCGAGGTGATCAGGCACGCTCTACGTTCGGGGTTTCCGGAGCGGATGTAACCATCGCAGTCATCGACACCGGCATCGATGCATCGCATGAATCGCTCGATGATCTGGACGACGATCCTGCAACAGATGATGATAAGGTGATTGCTTTTGCGGACTTTGTGAACAGCCAGACAGACCCTTATGACGATAACGGGCATGGAACCCACTGCGCAGGCATTGCCGCGGGAACCGGCGGAGATTCGGATTATGTCGGAGTTGCACCCATGTCAAAACTGGTTGGCGTGAAGGTACTGGACCAGTATGGCTCCGGTTCCGAATCCAATTGTATAGCCGGGATTGAATGGTGCGTCTTGAACAAAGATGTTTACGGTATCGATGTCATCTCTATCAGTTGGGGCAGTTACATGAATGGTGATGGCACGTCCCCGATGGAACTTGCATGTGATTCTGCGGTGGATGCGGGGATAGTTGTCTGCGTGGCTGCTGGCAATTCGGGACCCGGCAGCAGTACGGTCGGCAACCCTGCATCTGCCAAAGAAGTGATCAGTGTGGGGGCGGTTGAAGACTCTATGGATATTGCATACTTCTCTTCGAGGGGACCCACAGCAGATGACAGGACCAAACCGGATGTCTGTGCCGTTGGTGTGGATGTGACTGCACCGGCAGCGAATTCCGGAGGTGGATATGTCGCCTACAGCGGAACCTCGATGGCAACACCGCATGTGGCAGGGGTTGCTGCCCTGATGGTCGAGTATAATCCCTGTATCACCCCGTTAGAGGTCAAGGATATCCTGCACAACACATCACTCGATAAAGGGGACTCGGGTCCCGATAACACTTATGGGTGGGGCGTTGTGGATTCGGTTGCAGCTCTTGGCAACGTCAGTGCAATCCGGATTGCACTCGATACAGGCGGTCCATACGATCCGGGAAATCAGGTGACGATAACCGGATCCACATCGAACCGCACCATACCGGTATCAGCGATGGTGAATGTCACCACCACCTCGCCGGATGGATCGATCGTCGCATTCAATACCACGACATCAGATGGTGAAGGAGATTTCTCTGCAAACTTTATGCTTCCTGGAGATTCCGAACCCGGTGATTACAAAGCAGAGGCGACTGCCAGCTATGGCGACAAAACCGGTCGAAGAATCGCCACATTCAAGGTTGGAACCCTGATCATAGGGACGGATGCACCTGATATGGTGATTACAGGCGACCCCTATCTGCTCGAAGGCGATGTATGGTACAATGACGGCTCACCGGTCTCAGGTGCCGATCTCAATGTTGCAATCAAGAATTTAAATGACACGCCGGCATACACCAACCACACAAGTTCAAACGCGACAGGACATTTCACTATCCAGTGGACTCCGGAAGAAGTAAGTACATACACAGTCCGGATAACCGCGCGGGATGCTACAACACTGAAGGTGGGGCTTGACACAACAACATTCCAGGCTCCATGCGGCATCGTTACAGTAGCTGTACTCGACTCATGGGGTGCAGACTACGATGGATATACGATCTGGAATGATCTGAACAAAAATTGGTACAAATACGGAGATTATCTCATCGATATCAATTATACAGCGCTTAACAAGGAAGATATAACCTACGAAGATCTTGATCTCTCCGGGGCAGATCTGCTTGTGATCTCAAATGCATGGGACGACGGGACATGGACCGGGAATGACTGGGAGTTTTCCGATTCTGAAATATCTGCGATCAAACGATATGTACAGGAAGGTCATGGCATCATTGGGACGAGCGGTACGCTCTCAACCGATGCCCCGAATAACATGTTACTTGCACCGATGTTCGGACTGGATCCGGGCGAGACCGGCAAATGGGCTTACTGGTTCAGTCCGATATTCAATCTCATTCGTCCGAACCATCCGCTCTTCACAGGGATACCGGATCCGTACCGGAGCGGAATAGATATGACCGTTGCAAATCTGGCTCTTGATCCTGGATATCCCGGGACTGTCATCGCCAGATCAAAAGATGGCACGGCAAGCATATATGTGTACGGAGGGGACCACGTTGCGGCAGGCGCGTCTGTCTACTTCACCCACGTAGTGGAACTATCCGACGCAAACCATGAAGATAGACAGATAGTTTACAACTCTTTTGAATGGGCGAAGACCAACGTCGAGAGAAAGCCTCATGAGATCGCGGTCTATAACCTCGAAGCACCCGACTGGATAGAACCAGATAGTTCCACCCTGATCAATGCTACTATAAAGAATAATGGATTAAATGATGAGAGTAATATAGAAGTGAATTTCGTGGTGGATGGTGCAGTCGTTGAGAGTACCACAGTCTCCAGTCTTCCGAGTGGAGCGAGCATCCCTGTATGTTTCGAATGGGCGACTCCCTCTATAGAGGAGGTGTATGATATCGCAGTCTATGCAACAGCGGTATCCGGGGAGAATATCACGGTAAACAACCATGAAGCCATGAGTGTGTATGTGGTCGAACCGGCGGGATGCATAACTGTGGCTGTGCTCGACTCGCCTGGTACTGATTTTGTCAGCAATTTCTACTGGGACGACCTGAGCAACAACTGGTATGAATACGGAAAATATATTGTAGACATAAATTATACCGCGCTGGACAAAGAAGAGATAACTTACGATGACATCAGATCTACCGGAGCAGATGTGCTTGCTATTCCGGATTCGTCGGTTTGCGGTCTTGGGTGGGAGTTTACAGACAGTGAAATCGATGCGATCATCCAATACGTGCAGGAAGGTCATGGATTGACAGGAAGTTTCGGAACATTATCCAGCGAGGTCCCGAATAACATGTTACTTGCGCCGATGTTTGGTCTGGACCCGGATGCGGTTGGGTGCAGGCGTGGATGGTTCGATCCGGTATTTGACCTTCTTGATCCGGATAATTCCCTATTTGCAGAACTTCCGAATCCCTACCGGGGCGGAATGGATGGCACAACCACAGATATGGTCATTAATCCGGATTATCCGGGGACAATCGTTGCCCGATCGAAGGATCGCATGGCAAATATATATGAGTACAGAGGCGATCATGTTGCGGCAGGCGCATCCGTCTACTTCACACACGGACCTGAACTCTCCGGTTTTGGCGCGGAAGAGCAGGATAGGCAGATAGTCTATAACTCCTTTGTGTGGACGAAGGCCAATATCGAGAGAAAGCCGCATGAGATCGCGGTCTATAACCTCGAAGCAACTGACTGGATAGAACCAGACAGTTCTACCCTGATCAATGCCACTATAAAGAATAATGGATTAAATTATGAGAGTAATATAGAAGTGAATTTCGTGGTTGATGGTGCAATCGTTGAGAGCGCCACGATACTCAATCTTTCGAGTGGAGCTAGCATTCCGGTGAGTTTTGGATGGGCGACCCCCCCTACAGAAAGGATGTATGATATCGCGATATGCGCAGTCCCGATATTGGAAGAGGATATCACGGTCAACAATGCCAAAAACAAGAGTGTGCGTGTGATCGCGCCTGCTGGTTGTCTGAAAGCGGTTGTGCTTGACTCTTACGGCACAGACGATGTCTATGTAACCGGATTCTGGGACGATCTTGGTGATGGCTGGTATAGTTATGGGGCTTATATGATCGATATCGATTACACCACACTAAACATAGAGAATATTACATACCCGGAGATATCAGATACCGGGGCAGATGTCCTTATAATCTCATGTGCTTATGACTGGGAGTTTTCAGATTCTGAGGTAGCCGCGATCAGTCAGTATGTAGAAGAAGGTCACGGCATCATTGCAACAGCCGGAACATTCGATTCAAGGGTTAACAACAACATCAAATTAGCGCCGTTGTTTGGAATGGCTAATATTACCGGGAATGCGTACCGGACTTCCGGAAATTTCACGCTATATTATCCGGACCACCCGATCTTTTTGGGGCTGGATGATCCGTACCAGAGTGAGAGCTGGACCACGAATTACCCATGGGACACAACAACCGGATCCCTACTTGCCATGACTGATGACGGCCACTCCTCCATAATCACCAATGACGTAACCGGTACGGACCAGGGGTGTGCCAACATCTATCTCAACCATTTCCCGGAATCCGATGCAGGACCAAATGACACACAGTTATTCTATAATGCTGTTCTATGGGCTGGCGTGCTGCATCCGAAACCGGATCACGATTTAGGTCTGTCCGGATTCGAATATCCTGACCGGGTTTGCTGCAACATGCCGGTCCGGTTCAACGTGACCCTAAAAAACAACGGATTGAATGACGAGACTGATCTGATAGTGAATCTCACCGTGGATGGTGTCGTTCTGAATAGCACTGATATCACATTCATCGCGCAAGAAAGCGCTATCCCATTACATATCTCGGGGACTCCGGCATCACCCGGGATTCATCGGATTAGTCTATCGGTCACAGAAGTACCGGGAGATGCTATAACGTTTAATAACCGCCTGAGTGCATGGATCGATGTGCCGGTTGCGGGTTTCAGTGGTGAATATTTGGATTACGGGACTGATACTGACGGGGATGAGTTGTATGACTATTTAACGATCGAGGTTGGCGTGAATGTAGCGGCTGCTGGAAACTATAGGATATATGGTGAGTTATACGACGGGCAGGGGTCATGGATAGCCTACGAAAGCAGTGATTATATGTATCTGGGTGTTGGCAATCAATCTATACCATTGGAATTCAGTGGAATCAAGATACGACAGAACGGTGTTAATGGAACATACGACCTCAGATACCTGAATCTCTATGATAGTGACTGGAATCATCTCGATTCCATATATGATGCATATACCACCACCCATTACAATTACACCGATTTCCAGAGACCGCCTGCCGAGTTCAGTGACATTTACTCGGATTACGGGACTGATACTGATGGAGATGAGTTTTATGATTATTTAACGATCAAGGTTGGAGTTGATGTGCTAACTGCCGGGTATTATCAGGTCGAGGGAGGGCTGGATGATAGTTATGGAGCTCGCATCGATTATGGAAACAACTACACCTACCTGAACACAGGAAACCAGACCGTGCAACTCGATTTCAGTGGAATTACGATCAGGCAGAACGAAGTTAACGGAACGTATGATCTCAG